>JBQCJB010000150.1:0-4908 GCA_051953155.1 Aureliella sp.
GGCGGACTTTGGCTGGCCGGCGGCCTGTCGATGCCCGCCCGGGCGGCCGATCCGATCGTCTCCCGGCTGTCGCCTCCCGGTTTCCAGCGCGGCACCGAGGCCGATCTGGAGATCGCTGGAACGCGGCTGGCCGACGCCAAGAAGATGCTCTTCTTCAGCGGCGGTTTCGAAGTCCTGTCGCTGGCTCCCGACGGCGACAACAAGGTCAAGGTCCGCCTGAAGATTCCCGAGAATTGCCGGCCGGGGTTGCACGCGTTCCGTCTGGCCTCGGCTACCGGCCTGAGCAATCTGCGGTACATCGGCATCTCGCCGCTGCCACAGTTGCAGGAGGCGGAACCGAACAGCGATTTTGCACAGCCCCAAGCGATTCCGCTGGGGCATACGACCAACGGCCTGGTTAAGACCGAGGACGTCGATTACTACGCAGTCGAACTGACCAAAGGGCAGCGACTGACAGTGGAACTGGAAGGCCTGCGGCTGAACACCGAAATGTTCGATCCGTTCGTGGCCATCCTGGATGAGAACCGATTCGAAATCGCCCGCAGCGACGACGCGCCACTGCTGCAACAGGATTGCGTCTGCTCGGTGATCGCCCCGAAAGCGGGCAAGTACATCATCGAGGTGCGCGAGAGCAGCTTCGGCGGTAACGACAACTGCCAGTATCGCCTGCATGTCGGTGACTTCCCGCGACCGCTCGCGGTCGTGCCGGCCGGTGGCCGCCCGGGAGAAAAGATCCACGCCACGATCGTCGATTCGACCGGCGACACTTGGACCGAAGACATCCAGTTGCCCTCGGAGGCCTCGAACGATTTCCCATTCGTAGCCGAGCGCGATGGCAAGCTCGCTCCGTCGCCCAACCTGCTCCGCGTGGTCGACATGCCCAACGCCATGGAGTCGGAACCCGACGACGATCCGAAGACGTTGACCGCGCACGATTTGCCAGTGGCCTTCAATGGCGTGCTGCAGTCGGAAGGGGACGTCGATTGGTTCAAGTTCCGCGGTAAGAAAAACCAGCAGATCGAAGCTGTCGTTTGGGGCCGCCGCGTTTTGCGGTCGCCCGTCGACAGCTACCTCGAAATCCACAAGGCCGGCGGCGGGCGCCTGGCCGCGGCCGATGATTCCGGCGGTCCCGATGCGGTGCAAAGCTTCAAAATCCCGGAAGACGGCGAGTATCTGGTCGCCATCCGCGACCACCTCAAGGAAGGCAGCCCGATCCATGCCTATCGCATCGAATTGTCGCCTCCCAAGCCATCGCTCTCGTTGAGCATCGCCGAACTGATTCGCTACACATCGCAAACCATCGAGATCCCGCGCGGCGGACGCATGGCGGTCATGCTGAGCGTCCAGCGCAAGAATTTCAGCTCTGACCTGGAACTGAAACTCGATAGTGCCCCGGCGGGCATCGAGATCGTCGATCCGAAGATCGCGGCCAACCAAAGCCAGGTACCGCTGATGATCCGCGCGGCGGCCGATGCGCCGATCGACGCGGCTCTGACGGGCCTGACCGCCTCGAGCGTCGGCACCGATGTGCAGGTCAGCGGAAAACTGGATCAACGGACGATGTTGGTTCGCGGCCAGAACAACGTCGACATGTGGGGTCACAACGCGGACCGTGCCTCGATCGCCGTCTGCGAAGAAGCACCGTTCGACATCGAGATCGTGCAACCGAAAGTTCCCCTGGTCCGCAACGGGGCCGCGACCCTGACGGCCAAGCTCACGCGCAAAGGGGATTTCAAGGAATCGGTCCGGCTCCGCGTCCTCTACACGCCGCCGGGTGTTTCCGCTTCGGGCAGCATCCAGATTGCGGCCGACCAGACGCAAGCTGAAATTCCGCTGACGGCCAACGGCAACGCGGCGATGGGCACGTTCCCGATCACCGTCTTGGCCTACGCTCGTCCAGCCAGTTCGTCGCGCGGGCAGCGCGGCGATCGCGGCGGCGGTATCTCCGTGGCGTCCGAATTCGTCCATCTGGAAGTGGCAGATTCGTATTTCAACTTCAAGTTCAACAAGTCGGTGGCCGAGATCGGCAAGCCGACGGTGATCGGTGTCGGCCTGACGATCAAGCGGCCGGTCGAAGGCGAAGCGCAGATTGAACTGGTCGGTTTGCCGGCGGGTGTTACCGCGCCGCAAGGTCCGATCAAGGTAGCCCCTGATGCCACGACGCTCAGCTTTCCGATCGAAGTAGCCGCCGATGCCAAGCCAGGTCAGTTCAAGACGCTGGTTTGCAAAGCCACGGTGACGCGGCCGGAAGGCAGCATCGTGCAAAACCAAGGAACGGGCGAAATCCAGCTGGATGCGCCGGCTCCGCAACCGACGGCTGTGGCGGCCGCTCCCACCAAGCCCGCCGCAGCTCCCGCCGCCAAACCACTTACCCGCCTCGAGCAACTTCGCCAGGCCAAGGCCGCTGCCGCCGCTGCGCAGCCGTCCTCTGGCGGTAGCAACTAAGATGGAAAGACGATGAAAACCTCGACGATGAACATGTTCAAAATCGTTTGTGCTCTGCTCGTCAGCTCCGCGCTCACAGGTGTGGTTTGCGCCGACACCACGTTCAAGTCGCTGCAGGTCTATCCGACCGAGATCAAGATGAACTCGGCTGCGGCGTATCAGAACGTGATCGCCGTCGCCCAGCGCAGCGACGGAGTCACGCTGGACGTCACCGACCAGGTCGAATGGAAACTGGCCGAACCGTCGCTCGCCAAGATCGAGAATTTTCAGGTCAAGCCGCTGGCCGACGGCCAGACGCAGCTGGTCGCCAAGTGGCAAGGCTTCACCGCCGAGACTCCACTGACGGTGACCGATGCGACCAAGCCGCGGCCGGTCTCCTTCCAGCAAGACATCATGCCGCTGCTGACCCGCACCGGCTGCAACACCGGCTCGTGCCACGGGGCGGCTCGCGGCAAAGACGGGTTTCGCATGTCGCTGTTCGGCTTTGATCCGCAGGGCGACTACCAGCGAATCACGCGCGAGATCGGCGTGCGCCGCATCAATTTGGCGATTCCCGAGCAGAGTCTAATGCTGCTCAAAGCCGCCGGCGCGGTTCCGCACACCGGTGGCAAACGCATGGAGCCCAACGGCGTGTACTACAACACGATGCTCGCCTGGCTCCAGGCCGGTGCACCGAACGACCCGACCACACCTCCAGCTTGCACCAAGGTCGAGGTCTTCCCGCCGCAAGCCGTTCTGGAAGGGGAGGGAGCCACACAGCGCATGGTCGCCGTCGCCCACTACAGCGACGGGTCGATGCGCGACGTGACGAACCTGGCTGCCTTTACCACCAACAACGAACGCAGCGCCGCGGTGACGGCCGACGGCGCTGTGACCGCGGGCGTGCGCGGCGAAGCTTTCGTCATGGCCCGCTTCGATACCCACACCGTCGGCACGCAAGTGCTGACCTTGCCCGTGGGCCTGGAGTACACGCCGCCCGAAGTTACCGGCAACTACATCGACCAACTGGTCGCCGAGAAACTGAAGAAACTGCGGATGCTGCCCAGCGGCCTGTGCAGCGACGATGAGTTCCTGCGGCGCGTGACGATCGACATCATTGGCCAAATGCCGACCGAAGCCGAATACGACGCGTTCATGAAAGACTCGTCCGCCGACAAGCGCTCCAAACTGATCAACAGTCTTCTGGAGCGGAAAGAGTTCAGCGAGATCTGGGCGATGAAGTGGGCTCAGCTGCTGATGATCAAGAGCACCAACCAGGTCAGTTACAAAGCGGCGTTTCAGTACTCGTCGTGGCTGACCAACCAGTTCGCTAACAACGTTCCGCTGGATCAAATCGTTCGCGAATTGATCGCCAGCAACGGCGGCGTCTTCGAACAACCGGCTACGAACTTCTATCAGGTTGAACGCGACACGCTGAAGACGGCAGAAAACGTGGCGCAGGTTTTCATGGGCATTCGCACCCAATGCGCCCAGTGCCACAACCATCCGTTCGATCGCTGGACGATGGACGACTACTACGGCTTCGCTTCCTTCTTCTCGCAGATCGGTCGCAAAACGGGCGAGGACTACCGCGAGGTCATCGTCTTCAATCGCGGTGGCGGTGAAGTCAATCACCCGGTGCTGGGCAAACCGATTCCTCCGAAGTTCCTGGGGGGTGACGCGCCCGAGACCAAAGGCCTCGATCGCCGACAGGTGCTGGCCGACTGGATCACCAGTCCGGACAACCCGTTCTTCGCGACCAGCGTGGCCAACCGCGTTTGGGCGCACTTCATGGGCGTCGGCGTCGTCCATCCGGTCGACGACATCCGCGTCAGCAACCCAGCCTCGAACCCCGAACTGTTCAAAGCCCTGGGCGATAAACTGACCGAATACAAATTCGACGTCAAGCAATTGGTCCGCGACATCTGCAACTCGCAAACCTACCAGCGCACGACGCAGACCAACGAGACCAACGCTCAGGACACGCGGAACTACGCCTTCGCGCAGATCCGTCGCATCCCGGCGGAGATGTTGCTCGATTGCATCTCCGAAGTCACCAACACGAAGGACAAGTTCCGCGGACTGCCCCTCGGCGCCCGCGCGGTCCAGATCGCCGACGGCTCGACCAGCACCTACTTCCTGACCGCCTTCGGCCGCTCGCCGCGGACCACGGTCTGCGAGGCCGAGGCCAGCACCGATCCGTCGCTGTCACAGGCCCTGCACATGCTCAACGGCAGCACGACTCAGGGCAAGATCACGCAAGGCGGACTGGTCAAGCAGTGGCTCGGCGAAGGGCTCGATACGCCTAAGGTGCTCGAGCACATCTTCATTCGCAGCCTCGCGCGGCGCCCGACCGATCGCGAAGTGGAATCGCTGACCAAGCTGGTCGGCGAAGCTCCCAACGTTCAAGCCGGCCTCGAAGATGCCTTCTGGGTTGTGCTCAACAGCCGCGAATTCATGTTCAACCACTAAGCCATTTCGTCG
>JBQCJB010000151.1:0-4876 GCA_051953155.1 Aureliella sp.
TCTAAGTAGGACAGCCGTCTCGGCTGTCATCTTTGAGTGGGACAGCCGTCTCGGCTGTCATCTTTCGGCTTTAATTTACCGGCTCGCCCCGCATCTCTCACCGAAGCGTGACGAGGGGAAAGGCGTGATTTGAGAGCGAAATTGCGGGCAAGAGAGGGAGGGCGAGAGAGGGAGGGCGAGAGAGAGTTGCGTGTGGGAAAAGAAAGTTGAGGAGGGTGGCGGAGGTAACGGGGGTGGGTGACAGGCCGGAGGCCTGTCCTACTTTTTTGAAACAACGCGTGGATCTGGCTTGTCTAAACGGTGGCAGGAGAAGGGCTAGATGCCGATTGATGCAGAGAAATTAGAAGAATTGCTGACGCGCTATTGGCCGGTGCTGGTCGCATGGCTCGGCGGCGCACGCCACGAAGCGGAGGATGTCGTTCAGGCGGCATTCATCAAACTGGCGGCCGAAGAGCCTCCTCCAAGCAACTGTGTGGCCTGGCTATTCACCGTCAGCAAGCGTCTGTCGATCAACCAACATGTTTCCCAGCTCAAACGCCGCTCGCGCGAGTCACGGGCCGCAGCAGTCCCGACGTGCTCCGCTGATTCCGCTGGGGAATTCGAGCTGCGCGAGCTGCTTAACACGCTCGACGATGGCGAGCGAGTAATCGTCGTGGCCAGGATCTGGGGCGGACTGACGTTCGATGAGATTGCGTTAGCCCAAGGGTACTCCAAAGCGTCCGCGTGGCGCTTGTACCAATCCGGCCTTTCGAAACTGAGACAAGCTTACGGAGAGTCGACCGATGAATGAGCCCGACGGCAAGCAGGGAGCGGACGCGGCGTGGAGCGACTTTGAGCAACGCTTGAGCGAACGGCCATTAGGGCCCGGACCGCAACGTCCAGGTGCCCTTCTCTACCAATGCGGCTACGCCGCGGGTGCCAGCGCGATGCAGAACCAAATGCGCCGGAAAATCTCCGGTTGGCGAGTCGTCGGCTTGGCCGCTTCGCTGCTGGCTGGCGTGTCGTTGTCGACGCACCTGATTTCTACCAGCCAACAGAACGCCAGCCAAAGCGGGGCCAAGCAGCCTCCGACTGCGACCCCAGCGCTCGAGCAAAAACACAATTCTCCGGCGGCTCCCGATCCCTGGATCGGACAGTTGACGCGGCGATCGAGTGGCGCGACGCCCGACCGACAACCTCTGCGTGCCTCGGACATGACACTCAGTTCCGCGGCCATCGATGATTCCCAGGAGAGCATTCCAACGGTCGTTCCTGGCGATCACGGCGGACCTCTACGACCTCGAGATTCAGAACTGTTCCTCTAACGGAGAAAGCGCGATGAAGCGAAATGTGAAATTGGTCGCACTCTGCCAGCTCGTGTGGATGCTATGGCTGCAGAGTCCCGGACTGCTGCTCGGTCAGGACTCAACCATCAAGAAGAGGCTGACCATCGCTCCCCGAGCCGCGAAGGACAGCGAACCCGTCTATCATCTGCTGCCCTCGGAAGAGGAGCAAGAAACGGGCAATGCGGTTCCCGTCTTGCTGCGGATCGTCTACGAGCAACAGCCCTTTATGAAAGATGTGTATCCAAAGCTGCATGAGTTCGCCGAAATGGATGCTGCCGACCCGCGGCTTCAGGAGCTCCACTTCGATAGATTCGCGAATCAGATAATCCGCGCGGGATCGATGAGTTTTGCTGACTGGCAGTATCCGCTGCGAAGCGAGCAACCGACTTTAATCCTGCTGCCGGATCTGCAGTCTCAACGTCAGCTCGTCGGCCGGGGAATGACTGCTTGGATCAAACAGCGTCTGGCCAAAGGCGATGTCGACAATGCTTTGGCCGGAATCAAGGCTCAGCTTGGCTGCGGTCGACACTGCGCTGCCACGCCTGTCATCGTTTGCCATCTGGTCGGATTGTCGCTGGCCAGCGCGGCTTTCGACAACCTCGAGAGTGCTCTGAAGTTTGAGGAAGTCCCCAATATGTATTGGGCACTGGCTGCCTTGCCTCCGACGCTCGAAGATCTCGGACCGATGATGCGCTGGGAACTGTGGGCTTCCCCGTCACGCATCGACGAGCCGCTGCCACCGATAGGCGATGCGGCCTGGAAACAACTCGCCAACAAGTTTGTGAAGGCTTATGCCGAATCGAGCTCTGAACAGTACACGCCACAAGAAGCCGAAACGCTGAAGAAGAACATCGAGCGACTAGCCCAGGAGGAACTGCCAAAGGCGTACGGGTTCTCGCAGGCAGACATGCAGCGGATGACGCCCGAGGAACGAGTGATGCGCTGGATCTATCTGGGATACTGCCGACTGCGTACGCAACTTGAACCGCTGGCTAACCAAGCGCCGAGCCAGGTCATCGAAGCTCAACGCGCCATCGAAGCGACGAAAAAGCAGATTCTGGCTGCCACGGGAGCCAAATCGATGCCCTATCCCATCGCGCTGACGCAGGGCGTTCTCGCCTGCCGCAATTTCGAGCGCCGCGTCAAATTCCTGCAGACCATCGAATCGATCCGGGATTACGCCAGCAAGCACGACGGCCGCTTCCCACCCGACCTCGATGCGCTCGAATTATCCGCACCCCACGACCCCTTTACCGGCAAGCCGTTCCTCTTCGAAAACCTCGGCCAGACCGCCCGCCTGCGGCAAGCCGAAATCGAAGGCTTGACGATCGCGACGTTCGACTACGAGTTGACCAGTCGGTAGGGGAACAGGTTGGTTGAGGGGGGCAAGGCTGGGGTTGAAGGGACAGGCTGGAAATGTGAGGGACAGGCTGGAAATGTGAGGGAGAGGTTGGTTATGTGAGGGACAGGCTGGAAGCCTGTCCTACTTTGGGGGGCAAACATCTCTGGCGACTGATCGTGGCGTTTGGTATGTAATGCGCAACTAATCTTGTGCTATGTGACGGGCGAGAGGAGAGGAAGGCTATGGCGACCTATTGGGTGATCGACTGGAAGCGAATCAACTCGATCGAAGACCTCAAGGCCCTACTGCAAGCATGCGAACTCCAGCCGCGACCGTCACACCCGAGTTTCGAACTCTTGAAACCCTTCTGCAAACAAATCGACGACGACGGCCGCGAAGTCCCAGAAGTCGAAACGGCTTCGACACCGTAGTGCGGGCACCGTGCCGGAGAGATAGGGCTGAGCTCGGGTGCTAGACAGGCCGAAGCGATCTTGATGCTGGGCTGATTGAGAGAGCGATACCGGTTTCGATTTTGTTGTGGTGGCGCGGGTGGTGGCAGATTGGTGGGCGGGTGCTAGACAGGCCGGAGGCCTGTCCTACTGATACCACCGTCATAATCTACGCGCTGCGCGATGAGTAACTGAAGGTGGGCGGCGGCCGGATGCTCGGAGGCAAGTTAGGCTTGTGTTGGAAAAGAAGTTTTTGAAGAAAGAACTTTAACACAGGCAGCGATGAGCTTTAACGCAGGAGGCGGTGAACTTAACGTAGGAGGCGGTGAACTTTAACGCGGGCGGCGGTGAAATTTTATGCAGCAGGCTTTTGACCAAGTGCTCGAATGGCTAACGGCTTTCGAATCGGCGGAATCCAACGCGGCGCTCTGGCTTGCGCTGCTGGGAGTGGCGGCTGCGTTGAGCTTGCTCTGCCGCTGGGATGACTTCTTCGGACGCCGGCGAGCCTACGACGGCAACGAGGAAATCGATCCCTTCGGCTTCAACGACGCGGCTCGCGACTTCGATCTGCAGCGGTATATCTCCTCGCGCGACGATTAAGCTCTCACCGCAACACCGAGCAAGCGGCGAAATCTCGATGATCGCGACTGCAAACTGATCTGGCGATCAATCAGGGAGCCAGGCCGGCGGGGCGGCGGTTCTGGCCTTCGACGGCGGTCCGCGAATCGCCGAGCTCGCGGCGCACCGGTTCGGCCAACGCGGTCAATCTCACGACCACGTCAGGGTGCTCGGCCGCGACGTTCTTGCTCTCGCCCGGATCGCTGCTCAGATCGAACAGCGATAGCTCCAACTGGGCAACGCGTTGGCCATGGCGGCTTGCGATCGCATCCATGCTCGAATCGGTGATCGACCGCGGCGCGCCCTTGCCCCAGTTGGATGGCTTGCCGCCGCGACCGGGCTCGCCGGCTGTCGTCAAATATGGATGCGCAAAATGCAGTTTCCATTGCCCACTCCGCACCGCGTGCAGTTCGTTGCCGGCATAGAAGAATAGGGCTTCGTGCGGGCTCTTCGCGCCGACCTCTCCGCGCAGCAGCGGCATGACACTCAGGCCGTCGATCTTGCGCTCTGGGCGGCGGCCACCGACCGCCTCGGTCAGCGTCGGCAACCAATCGATGGCCATGAACGCTTCATCGTTGGTACGCTCCGACGGAATGACGCCTGGCCAACGAGCGATCAGCGGCGCGCGGACGCCGCCTTCGAATGCGGTCAGCTTGCCTTCGCGAAATGGCCGCGCGGTGCCTGCGTGCTCACCATAGCTGAGCCAAGGACCGTTGTCGGAGAAGAAGACGACCAAAGTGTTATCGGCGATCTTCTCGCGATCGAGCGTATCGAGAATCTGGCCGACCGACCAGTCGAGCTCCTCCACCACGTCGCCATAGAGTCCGCGTTGGGAACGCCCTTTGAACCGCTGCGATGCAAAAATGGGCACGTGAGGCATGACATGCGGCAGATATAGAAAGAATGGTCGCTGTGCATTCTGCTCGATAAACGCAACCGCCCGCTCGGTAAATCGCCGCGTGAACTGGCTCTGGTCGGGGTCCAACTCGATAACTTTCCCGCCGTCGAACAGCGGCAACGGCGGCATCTCGGCGCTGAGCACCGGATGGTATTTGGAGTTGTCGTTCGAGTAGGGAATGCCCAGCCACTGGTCGAAGCCGTGGTGCGTCGCGCTCAGGCTCTCGACGGTGCCGAGATGCCAC
>JBQCJB010000152.1:0-2588 GCA_051953155.1 Aureliella sp.
AGACTGAGTGTAAAGTACGACCACCCTCTCGGCTGTCAACGCAACCACAACAACCTAACTGCGTTGTGCGTGGCGGGCTTGGACGGTGGCCAGGGCGGTTAGAAAAAGAGTTGCCAGGGCGGGCCCGGAGAGGGCGACCAGCCATGTCAGCGTATCGCGTAGCTGCCATTCCGCATGCTCGAGATGGAAAGCGAGCGCTTGACCGGCGGTGAGAAACAGATCGGCGGCCACCGCGCCGGCGGCGAACAACGCCAGCGGCCCCACAAACGCATGCCTGCGCCCGGCTCCCCAACCCAGGATCATAAACAGCACGACCATGACGCAGTCGAATGCGATCCAAATATCGCGCATCGCTGCCGAGCCGAACCAGTAACGGCTATCGGCTTGAGCCAGTAACGCAATCCACGCGACCAGCGTGACGGCGAAGGCGAATGCCAGACGACGCCAGGTCACAGGTCGAGTTCGCCGAAGAGTGCGAACGGCCAGTCGAGCCAGCGTCGCGCCGGCGAAGCTGGCCGGTCGCGAGCGGGCGAACGCGGCCAGCACGGACACCAGCATCAAAGGAGTGACGCGCGGAATGCCCGTCAAGTAAACTTCTTCCCAACCATCGGGACGAAATTTGGTCTTGAAGGCGGCCAAGCCCTCGAAGCTGTAGAGCGGGTCGAGCAGTCGCCGTGAGGTTGCGAAGATCCAGGCTGCCCAGCGCGGCTGGGCGAATTGCGAGCTGCTGGTTTGACGCAACGGAGACAGTCCCAGCGTTGCATAGGCCGCGCCCTCGGCGGCCACGGCTCGCATGGCCGCGTCGACTAGTGCCTCGGCCGTCCCGTTGGGGGCGTCGGCCGTCCGCACCAGGTCTTCGAGGAACCATCCGTCGCGCGCATAGATCGGGATCATCGCCAAGAATCCGACCGCCGTGTTTGTTGCGTCCGCGCCTGTTTTCTCTGCCAAAAAATAACGCCGCTGCTCGGGGAACGAGAATGCATCCAGTTGCACGACGAAGCTCATCGTGGCCATGCGATGTGTTTTCTGCCACGCGTCGATGACTCCCTGGGCAGCCCTGCGCGGCTCGGAGTTTTCGTCGGCCATCTCGGCGGCAGGAATCTGGCGGACGATGACGCCGTGTCGCTTGGCGCGCCGCAGCTGCGAACCGACGGATCTGCGGCGGTCGGCACGCATGTCCCACCGCTGCGGATCCCACCACGGTTGTTCGCCGATTTTGATACTGGCCGCCTCCGTACCGAGCTCGGCCGCGAACCGCTCCAGCGTGCCGAAGAAGCATGCCCGATGCCGGCTCCGTCGCGCCGCCTTGGCAAAGCCCATGGCGCAGGCGCCGATGCGTTCGTGCGAGCAAACCGGCGCGCCAGCGGCCACCCAGGTTCCCCAGGCGCGATAGTAGGCCACCATGCCGGCGGCTTCCGGATCGAACCAATATTCGAAGTAGGGCTCCAGGGTTTGAAACGAGGTATTGTTCCAGCCATACCGCCGAATAAGTTCGAGCGCCCTCTGGCGATTCGCCGTTTGTTCCGCCATCAGTCCATCTCAGTTCCGCCGGAGCAGCGCAAAGAAAAATTTTTGCGGCTTGCCGCTGGGCGTAACGTGGGTATGCAGTTGTTCGCGCACCAATGCAAAATCTCGCCCAAACTCGGCGGCTAGCCGCGGCGCGTCGTAGCGACAAACCGGCAGCCCGCTGCACTTCTCGGGCCCGTCGAGTGCGAAGGTGTTGTCCCAATGCTCTTGGCGGTCCATGGCATCCCTAGTGGCGATTCTCATTGAGTACTAGCGATAGCGAGGCACGTTGTTAGTTTCGCGCGACAGGCTTACTTGGATTCGACCTCCAACTCTGGCAAAGCGACCTCCGTGCCGCGGCTGTGAAACACGATTGGGATCGTTTCTTTGGCCAGCGCCGCGTCGTAGACCAGTCCGAAGTATTTATGAGCGGGTGTCGACTGCTTTAGAATCCATTTGAAAAACTGGACGCGGAGGCGCTTGAGCAGTCCCAGATCCTGGGCGACGATGACATCTTCTTCGCCGACCTCGATAATCCAACGCTCAGCCGCGACGTCGATTTTTTTCGCCGCCTGTAACTCCCTTAGGACGCGGCGCACATCGGGCTGCTCCAGATATCCATAAGAGGCCGTGACTGCATCGATGCCGTGGCCCAAACGAATCACTTCATGCCCAACGGGCCTCGGGCAGTACGGCTGCGAGACCTGCCTGATGTGCATAAAGACGATGTGCGCAGGCAGCACGCCATACTTTTTCAGAAACACGCGCATGGCGATGGGCACGAAATCGTCGCGGCTACGGATGGGCCGCGAGCACAAAAAGACGGTTGCTCGGTCGCTTTCCACCAAGCGGCGACGCCCTTGGACGAGCATTCGCGCGTGGAAGAGTCGCTCTTTCAGGGCGATATCCATGTCGTCCAGCATGTCTCTCAGCGCGAGCAGCCAGTCAACCTTCTTGCCGCCATGAACCCCAAAGGCATAAAACGCTTTGCCAATCTGAGTACGGCCCCACTGCCAAGTCAGCATGGTTGCGACCAATATCGAAGCGATCAGCACTGGGAAATAGCCGCCGCTGGCGAGCTT
>JBQCJB010000153.1:0-3363 GCA_051953155.1 Aureliella sp.
CACATGGTGACGCCCGACGACTGGCAGTCGCAATACGCGATCTACCGCGGAGCCACTTTTAACCTGGCGCATGGGCTGGACCAAATGCTGCACCGCCGGCCGCACAATTGTTTTGAAGATCTCGACGGCGTCTACCTGGTCGGCGGCGGGACGCATCCAGGCAGCGGCCTGCCGGTGATCTACGAGTCGAGCCGCATCACGTGCAAGCAGATGCTCCCCAAGCTCGGGCTCAGCTGCGATTTCATTGAACGAGCCCAACTGCTCGATGCGAGCGTCTGCCACAGCCAGCCGGCGCGCGACTTGGCGCTGCAAGGCGCCTAGCCGCCTGTGGCCGACTGCCGAGAAACAAAACCTAGACTACGAGGCTACGGATGAGAGATTTAGGGCACGAGACTTAGAGTACGAGGTTTCGGATAAGAGACTTAGAGTACGCGACTTCGAGTACGAGGTTCAGAGTACGGGATTCAGGGTAAGAGACAGCGGTACGAGACGGGGACCGGGAACAGAAGTGACGCACCATGGACCAGCCGACCATTACTGAGCGCGCGCCACCGTCTGACCGGCTCGACGAGGTCGTCTCGGCGGAGCTGCGCCGCGTGCGCGCCGCCCAGGCCGGCTGGCACCGCCGCGGCCTCGGCGGGCGGCTGCAAGCGCTAGGCCGCATCGCCGCAGAGATTGCCCGAGATGCCGATGCCTTGGTGGCCGCCGCAGCCCGACCGGCCGCCAGCGCCGGGGAGATCCTGGCCAGCGAAGTTTTGCCGCTGGCCGAAGCCTGCCGCTACGTCGCTCGCCGCGGAGGCAGCATCTTGTCGAGCCGTTCGTTGTCCGGTCGCGACCGCGCCTGGTGGATGGGCTCGATCGGCGTTCGCGAACTCCGCGAACCCTTGGGCGTGGTGCTGATCATCGGACCGGCCAACTACCCACTGCTGTTGCCGGGCGTGCAACTGGTCCAAGCCTTGGCGGCCGGCAATGGCGTGCTGCTCAAACCGGCCCCCGGCTGTGCCGCGCCGCTCGAGCAACTGGCGACGCTCTGCGCCCGAGCCGGCGTTCCCAAGGACCTGGTCGGGCTGCTGCCGACTTCCCCGGCAGCCGCCCAAGCGGCCATCGCAGAAGGCGTCGACAAGGTCATCTTCACCGGTTCGCACGCGGCGGGGCAGGCCGTGGCTTGCGCTGCGGCCGAATCGCTCACGCCCGCGGCGCTGGAGTTGAGCGGCCACGACGCGGTTTTCGTTCTCCCAGAGGCCGACCTCGACCGCGTTGCCGCCTCGGTTGCCTACGCGCTTGTGCTCAACGCGGGCCAGACCTGCATCGCCCCTCGTCGCATCTTTGCCACCGCCCAGACGCTCGAGCAAATCGTGCCGCGGCTCACCGCGGCCCTCGCGGACGAGCCTCCTCGCCCACTGCCGATGGAGAACTTCGTCGCCGCACAAGCGGCCATCGGCCAAGCGCTCGCCGCCGGCGCGCGGCTGGTCTGCGGAGAGCTCGACGAGGCGGCTCACCCGCAGCCGACCATGCGGCCCGTCGTGCTCTGCGGCGTGACAGCCAGCATGGCGGTAGCTCGCGAGGATCTGTTCGCTCCGGTGGTGTCGCTGATCGGAGTCGAGAACCTGGCCACTGCGCTCCAGCAGGCCAGCCAGTGTGCGTTCGCACTGGGCGCGTCGGTCTTTGGGCCGCCACCCGCGGCCCAGCGCTTCGCCGAAAAAATCTCAGCCGGTTGCGTCACCATCAACGACGTCATCGTCCCGACTGCAGACCCACGTGTCAGTTTCGGAGGTTGGCAGGCCAGCGGCTACGGAGTGACCCGCGGGCTCGAGGGCCTGCGCGAAATGTCGCGATTGAAAGTCGTTTGCGAGCGCCGCGGTCGCTGGCTGCCGCATCTGACGACCGGTGGGGCAAGGCTGGCCATCCTGATGCGGGCGCTTTTGCTGCTGCGTCACGGGGGCGACTTCCGCAGCCGCTGCCGCGGGGTCGGGCTGCTGCTCAAAAAGCCTCCCGACGGTTAGCGCGGCGTGGGAAGCAGTGACGGAAGACTAGAGGTTCCAAGCTCTTAGGCAATCGAAAAAAAATCTCGCGACAGGTGACCGGGCATGATACGGATGGATGATTCGAAGAGATCTTTGAAGGTCGGCATCGTCGGCGGTGGGCTCGGCGGTCTGGCAGCTGCCTGCGTCCTGGCCGCCCGCGGCCACAGCGTTCAGCTGTTCGAGAAAAACCCGTGGCTCGGCGGCAAAGCCGCGCAGCTCGAGTCGGACGGATTCCGTTTCGATATGGGACCGACGATATTGACGCTGCCGAGCGTGCTGTCGCGGATATTCACCGAGGCCGGACGCAAGCTCGAGGACTATCTGACGCTCGTGCCGCTCGACCCGCAGTGGCGGTGCTTGTTCGACGACGGCACGGCACTCGACCTACTGGCCGATACGGCCAAGATGTGCGAGCAGCTCAAGAGTTACTCGGCATATCCGGAAACGAGTTCCGGATATGCAAAATTCTTTGACTTGTCGCAGCGGTTGCACGACGTCTCGGATCGCTTCTTCTTTTGGAAAAGCGTCGGCGGCTTGGCCGACACGTTTCAAACCGGGGGCATGTTTGATTTAGCGGTCTTGAAGGACGTGCTGGCTCTGCGCATGGGACGCTCCGTGGCCAGCGTGGTCCGGCAGCACGTGCCCGATCCACGCGTGGCGCAGATGATCGATCACTTTACTCAGTACGTGGGCTCGGCTCCCGACGCGTCGCCGGCTGTGCTGTGCGGCATTGCCCACATGCAGACCAGCGAGGGCGTCTGGTATCCGCTCGGCGGCACCCGCGCCGTGCCGCTGGCGCTGACGAAGCTGGCCACCGAGTTGGGCGTCGAGTTCTGCTGCGAGCGCGAGATCGCAGCCATCGAAACCAGCGGCGTTTCCGTCACCGGCTTGCGGACCGAACAGGGCGAGGTCATCCCGTGCGATGCCGTGGTTTCCAACTGCGATTCGCTGCGCACGCATCGCGAACTGCTGCGCGGTACGCCTGCGGCGACGCAATTAGATAAGGGCCGCGAACCGGCCTGCTCGGGCGTCGTGCTCTATCTCGGTCTGGATCGGAAGTACGACCACCTGTTGCACCACAACTTTGTCTTTTCCAAAGATCCGCATGAAGAGTTCGAATGGATCTATCGCCGCGGCGAACCGGCGCCCGACCCGACGTGCTACGTCTGCGCTCCGGCGGTGACCGAGGCGGACGTCGCCCCGCCCGGCGGCGAGGCTCTTTATGTGCTGGTGCACACGCCCTATTTGCGGCCGCATCACGACTGGAAAAAGCTCCTGCCCGAATACCGCGAAGTCATTCTCGACAAGCTGGAGCGGACCGGCCAGCTCGAGGGCATTC
>JBQCJB010000154.1:0-8268 GCA_051953155.1 Aureliella sp.
AAGGGCGAAGGGCAAGCAGACCGGGGCGATCAGGATGATCGCCAGCGGCAGTGTCCAGCTCTCGTATTCCGCGGCATGCACCAGGAACACGAACAACACGCACAACGGAAAGATGTAGATCATCGTGGTGCCTGCCAACCGCTGCTGGTAAGCGATGTCGGTCCACTCGACCGTCATGCCTGGAGGTAGGACATCGGCCGCCAGTCGCTCGATCGCGGCCATGGCTTGACCCGAACTGCGCCCCGGCGCCGTATCTCCCTGGACCTCGGCTGAAGGAAACATGTTGTAGCGGACGACGCGGTCAGGCCCGCTCCGCCACTGGACATCCAACAGCGATCCCAGCGGCACCATATAGCCTTCTTTGTTGCGTGCCTTGAGCTGCACGATGTCGTCGGACGTTCGGCGGAATTCACCTTCCGACTGCACCCGGACCTGGAACGTGCGACCAAACAAGTTCAAATCATTGACGTAAGCCGAACCGAGATTGACTTGCAGGGCTTCGAAGATGCTGGCGATAGGCACATCCAACATGCTCGCCTTGACGCGATCGATGTTGGCGTACAACTGCGGCGTCGTCGCTCGGTAAGTGGTGAAGACGTTGGAGAGATCGGGATCGGCGGCGCACGCGGCGATCAATTCGTCGGTCGCCTTTTGCAGTTCCTGATAGCCATAGCCAGCCCGATCCTGCACCACGAACTTGAATCCGCCCGCCGTGCCGATACCCCGCACAGGCGGAGGTGCGATGACGAAAATCATCGCATCGGGAATCGCAGCCAATTTGGCCTGAATCTCCGCTTGCAGCTGACTGGCCGTCGGGCCATGGTGCACGCGCTCGTGAAAGGGCTTGGGGATGATGAAGATCGAACCGTAGTTCGGACTGTTGCTGCGGGTGGTGCCCGAGTACCCGGAGTAGGAGATCGCGTGATCGACGCCGGGGTGCTTGCGGATGATCTCCACCGCTTGGCTGACAACTTCGGCCGTGCGTTCCACCGAAGCACCGTCAGGCAACTGCACCATCGTGATCAAGTAGCCCATGTCCTGCTTGGGAATAAAGCCGGTGGGCGTATTTTGAAAACCGACGCCGGTCAGCGACACCAGACCGACGTAAACGATCAACGGTAACGCAGCGTGGCGCACCGTCCAGCGCACGGCTCGCCCGTAGCCGTTCTCAGTCCAGCGGAAAACGCGATTGAACAGTTTGAAAAACCAACCGAACAAGAAATCCCAAACCCGCGTGAACCAATCCTTTGGCGCGTCGTGCGGTTTCAGCAACAAGGTGCACATCGCGGGTGCAAGCGTCAGCGAATTGAAGGCCGAGAGCATGGTCGAGACAGCGATCGTCAATGCGAACTGTCGATAAAACTGCCCGGTCAGACCAGCGACAAAGGCGGTCGGAATGAACACCGCCGACAAACCGACGGCAATGGCGATGACGGCAGGTGTCACTTCGTCCATGGCCTTGATGCTGGCCGCACGTGGCGAAAGCCCCGTCGCGATATGCCGTTCGACGTTCTCGACGACCACGATGGCATCGTCGACCACGATCCCGATCGCCAAAACCAGTCCGAACAGCGAGAGCATGTTGAGAGAAAAGCCGAACGCCGACATGGCGGCAAACGTGCCGATCAGCGAAACAGGTATCGCCAGCAGCGGGATCAGACTGGCTCGCCAGTTCTGCAGGAACACGAGCACGACCAACACCACCAGAATGATCGCTTCGTAGAGCGTATGCGTCACCGACTCGATCGACTCGCGCACGAAGACTGTCGGGTTATAGATGATGCGGTATTCGATCCCTTCGGGAAAAGTCTTGGACATATCCGCGACGGCTTTTTCGACCGCTGCGGCGGTTGCCAGCGCGTTCGATCCGGGCCGCTGGGCGACGATGATCGACACAGCCGGGCTGTTGTCCAGCATGCTGTCGGCCGCATAGTCGCGGGCTCCCAGTTCGATCCGGGCCACGTCTTTGACCCGCACGACGCGGCCATTCTCGCCGGTTCGCACGATGATGTTTTCGAACTGCGCCGGTTCGCTCAACCGTCCCAGCGTGTTGACCGTCAACTGAAAGGCATTACCGCTCGGGATGGGCCGCTGGCCGATCACCCCGGAGGCGACTTGCATGTTCTGTTCTTGCAAGCTCTTGATGACATCCCCTGGAGTCATCGAGAGGTGCGCCAGGCGTTCGGGATCCAGCCAGATGCGCATGCTGTATTCGCGCAGGCCGACAATGTTGACGTCTCCCACCCCGTCGATCCGCGCCAGCGAATCGCGCACCTGGAGAAAACCAAAGTTGCCGACGTAGAGATGGTCGTACTTGCCTTCGGGTGACGTGAGGTGCACGACCAGTAGCAAGTCGGGCGAAGACTTGATCGTGGTGACACCCAAGCGGCGGACCTCTTCGGGCAAACGCGGCAGGGCTACGGCGACTCGGTTTTGAACCAGCACCTGCGCCTGGTTCAAATCGGTCCCCAAGCGAAACGTGATCGTCAGGGCCATCGCCCCGTCGGTCGTGCACTGCGAGGACATGTACAGCATGTCTTCGACGCCATTGACCTCTTGCTCGATCGGCGTGGCCACCGAATCCGCGATCACCTCGGGAGAGGCGCCCGGGTAACTGGCGCGAACCACGATCGTCGGTGGAACGACATCCGGATACTGCGCAACGGGCAGCACGTAATAGGCGATCGCGCCCAGGATAACGATCACGAACGAAACGACCGACGCGAAAATCGGTCGATCAATGAAGAAATGCGCGATTCTCAAAGTGGCACTCTCACCGTTGGGTTGGCCTGTCCAGCACAGGCCTCTGGTCGGTCACCGAAAGGTTTTCTGTTGTTCGCCGCGATGCAATCCGCCAAAAATCGCGCCTGCGGATTTCAGGGAGCGGCCGCTGCGGAAGCGCCGGCGGAAGCATTGGAGAGCCTGGCGGGTAGGCTGACGTTCGCAGCCGCGGTCCGTTTCGGCTGCAGCCATTTCTCGGGGGGCACCGGTTGGTAATCGTCGGGCAGGACCTCTTTGCCGGGGGTCAAGCTCTCGACCTTGGTGACGACTTCCATGCCGGGCTTGGCGCGCTGCTGGCCGCTGAGCACCACTCGCTCGTCACCGCTAAGTCCCTTGCGAATGATTCTCAAGCCGTGCGACATCGGTCCGAGCGTCACCAGGCGGCGAACGACCTTGTTGTTCTCGTCGACGGTCAAAACAAACTTCTCGGCCTGGTCGGTACCGATGGCTTTGTCCGGAACCAAAATTGCTTCGTACCGCGGGCTGCCTGGCAATCGCAGCCGCGCGAACAGCCCCGGCGTCAGGTACAAATCGTCGTTGCTCAAGATCGCCCGGCCGCGCATCGTTCCGGTATGTTCGTCCATGCGGTTATCCACAAAGTCGACATAACCTTGGTGCGGAAAGCCATCGTGTTCGTTAGCTAGAGCGACGAAGACCGGATTGCGGACTTCGCGACTGCTCGGGCGCTTGCCCTCTCGCGACAGCTGCAGATACTTGAGAAACGTCTGTTCGTCCGCATCGAAGTAGCAGTGAATCGGATTCAAGGAAACGATCGTCGTCAGCAGCGTCGAATCGCTCGCTCCGCCGCTGACCAGGTTTCCTTCCGTGACATAGCGATGGCTGATGCGGCCGTCGATCGGCGAGCGTATTTCGGTGTATTGCAGGTTCAGTAGAGCCAGATCCAGATTGGCCTGGGCAATGTTCTGCTCCGCCTCTGCGGCCGTGACCGCCGACTGTGCGGACTCGATGCGGCTTTGCGCGACGACGATCTCGGCTTCCGACTGCGCGTATTCGGCTTCGGTGATTTCATAGTCTTGCAGCGACGTCGCGTTCTGCTCGCGCAAGGTTGCATTGCGGTCGAGTTGTTTTTTGGCCAAGTCGCGTTGAATTACGGCGCGTTGCTTTTCGGCTTGAGCCTGTGCGACGGCGGCTTGGGCCTGCGCTAACTTGGCCTGCGCAGCCGCCAAATCGGCTTTGTGGCGACTGACTTCCGACAGAAACGGACGCTGGTCGACCACCGCCAGAATGTCGCCCGCTTTGACCAGTTGCCCTTCTTCAAAATGTGTCGAGGCCAGGTACCCGCTGACACGCGAGCGAACTTGGACCGACTCGATCGGTGCCAAACGGCCGACGAACTCGTCCCACTCGACAATCGGCATCACCACCGGGCTAGCGACGACCACGGTCGGCACCGGCTTGGCTTTGACCGTGGCCGCAGCCGACGATTTGGTGCAGCCGCTGGCGCTGACCAACGACAGCAATCCGGCCAGCAAGAGCAAGCCGGCGGCCAACGACCGACGCGAGCAGACATGAAAGTAACTCATCTTCTCTCCAGGGCGATTTTTTAACTTGCGCAAACCGATGCGAGGGTCTCCCGAGCTTGCCGCTCGAGCCATGAAATTCACGCGTCCTGCCCGCTGCCGCCGCGCGCCGAGCCGTTGGCCGCGGACAAGCGTTGCTCTTCGCTCCGAAATGCCGCTGTAATGTCCTGCAACATCGCATTGACCTGGGCAACGTTCTGCTGCCCGACACCGCGCTGGGCGACTTCGGCCACTTCGCGAGCCATCGCATGGCACTTCGATTTCAGACTGCGTCCGAGCGAGGTAAGGCTGACGCGCACGAGCCGGCCATCCTGACTGTCGCGTTGGCGGACCACCAGGCCGGCTTTTTCCATCCGGGTCAGCAAGCCCGTCAGGGTGGAACACGCCAACTGGGACCGGGCAGCCAGTTCCTTGATCGTGCGGCTGTCCTCTTCATAGAGAGCAAACAGGATCAGACCCATGCCAGGGCGGAGGATATGATCCAGCCGCTGCTCGGCCAGCACCCGCTGGATCAGGCCCACGTAGGCGTAATAGGCTCTACCCAAATCCCAAATCAATTCACGCATCTGCCCCAGCGAATCGGCCGCTTGGGCGTCCCTGGCTGGGCTGCGTTTCGATTTGGAGGGAGCGGCTTTCGCCATCGTCGGCTGGCCTCGTGGGCTGTGGCTGGTGAACTGCGACGCTCGAACTGCGGGGGCTCTTGAGCTGTGGCTCGCGAGCTCTGGCCGCCGGCTTTGTAAAAAGCCTGACGGCCGAACTATTTCGGTACCGAAACAATAATAGCCAGCTGCCGGCGGCAAGTCAAAGAGGCGGCCTGGCAGGGAACCGGCAGTCGCAGTTAGAATCCGGGGCATGGAAAAGCGAATACTACTGATCCGCCACGCGCAGTCGGCCAACAATGCCTTACCCGAATCGCAGCGCGTGCCCGACCCGCCGCTGACGGACCTCGGCGAAACCCAAGCCCAACTCCTGGCTGAAAGCCTGGTCGGCAGTGCGGTCTGCGATCTACTCTGCAGCCCTTTTAAGCGTTCCCTCGATACGGCGCTGCCCGCCAGCCAGCGGCTCGGTCTGCGCCCGACGATACGCGCCGACATCTACGAGCAAGGTGGCTGCTATAGCGGTTTCGAGCCAGGTGAACTCAGGGGCGAACCCGGCATGGGCCGCGCCGAGCTCGAGGCCGCCTATCCGGGCTGGAACATCGACGACGCGATCGGCCCGCACGGTTGGCACGCAGGCCGCGAGTACGAATCGTGCGCAGCGGTCAAACTACGGGCCGCTGGCGTGGCAGAGTGGCTGCGCCAAGCGTGGTCGCCCAGCCGGCCCGATGGCGTAACTGCCTTGATCATTCACGCCGATTTCAAACGTGTTCTGCTGGCCGAATTGTTGCAGAGCGACGATTGGCCCGGCAGCCTGGAACCGATCTGGAATACCGGCGTGTCGCTGCTACGCTTGCACCGCGACCACTGGGAGCTGCTCGAGTGGAACTCGGCCGAGCACTTACCGCCTGAGCTCCGCACACCGGCTGATCCCTCGCTCGCCCTTCGCAGCCCTCGAGGAAACGACGAGCCGACGCTCTCTCAACCCTAGCCTGAGCCCTCGGAGGCAGCGACCGCGGCACGTTCGACCTCCTGCCTCCTGCCTCCTGCCTCCTGCCTCCTGCCTCCTGCCTCCTTGTCGCGAGCTCAAGCATTCGCGGCGGGCCAGTTACTCCACCAGGCTTTGAAGAGCGTCCATTGCTGGTGGAGGTACTCGCGTTGGCTGGGGCTGAGCGCGTCGCTGGCGTGCAGATGCCACTGGTATTCGCTGTGTCCTTCGAGGACCATCAACTGTTTGTAGTACAGGACCAGGTCAGGCCCTTCGTCGAACGTGGACAGGACCCGCAGCGCGGCGTCAAGTTCCGCGGCCAGCCGCCGGGCTGTGCTGTCTCCCGCTGCGGCCTGCCCGCAAAGCTCGATCAGCCGCAAGACCTGCTTGGGCAGTGCATTGCCTACGCCCGTGATGGCGCCGACCGCTCCGCAGTGCACGAAGCCATGGAAGACTTGCGTATCGACGCCCACCATCAGCGCCAGTCCGGGGTCGCCGCTGGTGATATGTTCGGCGGCATACGACAGCGACGCCGCGCCGCCGAACTCTTTGAACCCGACGAGACTGGGGAATTGACGCCGCAGGTCGAAGAACAAGTCGGCCTTGGTCTCGAAGCCATAATACGGGCTGTTATAGATCACGGCCGGGAGATCGCCGCCGGCTTGCAAGATCGCGGCGAAGTGCGTTCGCTGGGCAGCTGGCGAGCTACCGCGCGACAAAACGCGAGGGATGAGCATCAGTCCGGCGGCGCCGACCTGTCTGGCATGGGCCGCATGCTCGGCAGCCAAACGCGGGTTCTGCGCGCCGGTGCCGACGACGACCGGTACGCCGGCATCGACTAGGCGGCGCACTCCTTCCTGGCGCTGCTGGTCGGTCAACAGCGGCCAGTCGCCCATCGAACCGCAGTAGACGACCGCGCGCATGCCCTCGGCAATCAACCGCTGGGCGGTGCGAACCAGGGCCTCCCAGTCTGGTTGACCATCGCGAGAGCAGGGGGTCATCAGCGCCGGCATACAGCCGCGAAACACTTGATTGTCGGTCGTCACGGGCGGTCCTTTACGACAGAAGAGGAGCTCTCTGGTGGTCGAGGAACACTGCCATCTTGGGCAGCGTGCAGAGCACATCTTGCGCGGGTTTCGCGGCGCCGTCCAGGTGCCCGCCTAAAGAGAGCGGCATAGCACTTGCACCTCAAAGGACTCTTGACGAGCCGAACGGACGCATCAAATTTAGCGAGTGCATCAAGTTCAGGCTCAGCGGGAAGATTGGTTGCCTCCGGCGGCGTCTGCTGATCACAATAGGCGGGCTGGCGAAAGTTATGAGAGGTGAGTGGCCAACCGTGAAAGTAACCGTCTACCGACGACGCGACAGGGCGAACACGCTGCAAAGTTCGTTCATGCCGGAGACTTTTGATTTCGAGGAAGCAGTTGCAGTAGCCGTCCCCGAAGGCTCGGCGCTCGTCGGCTCGGGCGACCTGCAGTGCTTGCGGACGCCCAGCGGCCAAGTCTACACGGCCAGCGACGTCCTCTGCCTCTGTGAGTCCGCGGAAGAAGGTTTTGGTTTCGCGTAGACTGACGCAGTGCTAAACCGCAACATGGCCGGCTCGGATCGCGTTGATGAGAGAGCGAACCGAATCCGAACTGAAAGTCGGAGAGCAGAAAACAGAAAGAATGACACCCGGGACGGCTGCCCTACTTGGCGAGACGGCAAGCCGATGAATTGGAACAGAAAGAATGACAGCCGGGACGGCTGTCCTACTTGGGGAGAAACTGTACGGCGTCGGCGATGACGACTTTGCCGTCGTCGCTGCGCTCGTTGGTGATCTCGACCCAGCCGCGTTTGCCGGCTTCGAACCGGAAGGTGCCGAGCGTCTTGAACAGCTGGTCGTGCTCAGGTGGGACTTGCTGGTTGACGATGACCGTTGTCGAACCGTCGGCATGCTGGACGGTCACGCGCACGACGGTCGACCGCCGGATGTTCCAGCAGTGCGCCAAGCGAACTTCGTAGCGACCTGGTTTCGGAAGATCGGGTGTGAACCTGACCGACTTTTCTCCCTTGCCCTCTTTCATGTCATGCAGATAGCCGCGGCCGACATACGGGGGCGTGTGCGTCGAGTACGTCCATTGACCGGTCAACTGGGCATCGACGTCGTCGACCACGATGCCCGGCAGGGATTGCAAGTCGGCCACCACGCGTTTGGTCAGTTCGAAGTTGTCGACTTCGCCAGGTGCGTGCGTGTTGGGAAGAGCGTGCGGATGGAGTCGTGGAATGGGCGAGCTCGAGAGCGTCAGTCCGGCTTGCTCGGCTGCTTGGAATGCGCGGCGGATGAAATTGCCTTGTGTCGTCCCGGCAGCAACCGGCGGGC
>JBQCJB010000155.1:0-5346 GCA_051953155.1 Aureliella sp.
ACCAGGTCGTTCCATTCGGGAATCAGGTTATCGATCGGGCAACCGGTGGCCGACTGGCAAAACGGAACGCCGCAGTCCATGCAGCGGGCGCCTTGCTCGCGCAGTTGGGCTTCGTCGGGCTCGGTGTAAACCTCTTTGTAGTCCTTCAGCCTCTCCAGCGGCACGCGCCAGGGCACTTTCTTTCGTTCGTACTCTTTGAATCCGGTTGGCTTTCCCATAATGCTTGTCCTCGGCAATCGCGAGCTCGTCGAACGCTTCCAGCGGAACTTGCGAATCTCAGTGGGTATCGGAGTTGGGTTTCTGGGGATGGATACAGGTTGACTCTCAGTCGTCGGAGGAGCTCAAGACCAGCTCCTTATTCTCGCTCAACTGCTGCAGAACGCGTTTGTAGTCGGTCGGCATGACCTTCACACAGCCGGCGACGAACGCGCTCCAGTTGTCCAGCACACCCTTGGCGACCGTGCTGCCGGTCAGTTCCAGGTGCCGCGTGATCAGTTCCTTGACGAACTGCTCTTCCTCGGCCGATTCGATGCGTTCCAGTCCGACGGTGCCCAAGTTGCACTTGAGTCGGAAATCCTCTTCGCGATCCATCACATAAGCGATTCCCCCGGACATGCCCGCTGCGAAATTGCGGCCGGTTTTACCGAGGATCACGACGCGGCCGCCGGTCATATACTCACAACCGTGATCGCCCACACCTTCGACCACTGCGTTGGCGCCGCTGTTGCGAACGCTGAAACGCTCGGCCGCACAGCCTCGCAGGAAGACTTCGCCGCTGGTCGCACCGTACATGCACACGTTGCCGACCAGGATGTTTTCCTCGGCAGCGAAGGTGCTGTTCTTCGGCGGGTAGACGATGATGCGTCCGCCCGAGAGCCCCTTACCGACATAATCGTTCGCGTCCCCTTCCAGCTCCAGCGTGATGCCGTGCGCAAGGAACGCTCCCAGACTCTGGCCGGCCGAACCATTCAGTTTGACGTGCACCGTGTCCTCGGGCAGCCCCGCCTGACCATAACGCTTGGCCACGTTATGGCTGAGGATCGTGCCGACCGTTCGGTTGATGTTGACGATGGGCAGTTCCATCCGCACCTTTTCTTGGCGTTCCAAGGCGGCCTGGGCGCGTGGCACCAGTTCGGTGACGTCCAGCGATTCGTCCAGTCGATGGTCCTGCGGAATCTGCTGCCGCGTGACCACGCCCGGACGCAGCCCCTTGGCCGGAGTCAGGATTGGAGTCAGATCCAGGCCGTCGGCTTTCCAGTGATGGATCGCGTGACGAGCGTCCAGGGCATCGACGCGGCCGATCAAATCGTCCATCTTCCGCACGCCGAGCGAGGCCATGATTTGCCGCACGTCTTCGGCCACCATGAACAAGTAGTTGACGACGTGCTCGGGCTTGCCTTTGAAACGCTTGCGCAGTTCCGGATCCTGCGTGGCCACGCCGACCGGGCAGGTATTCAGATGGCACTTGCGCATCATGATGCAGCCGAGCGTGATCAGCGGCGCGGTTGCAAAGCCGAATTCCTCGGCGCCCAGCAGCGCGGCGATCACCACGTCGCGGCCGGTCTTCAAACCACCGTCGGTCTGCAGCGTGACCCGGCTGCGCAGGTCGTTGATGACCAGCGTCTGGTGCGCTTCGGCGATGCCCAGTTCCCAAGGCAGTCCCGCGTGCTTGATGCTCGTCAGCGGCGAAGCTCCCGTTCCGCCGGTGTCGCCGGCGATGACAATGTGTTCGGCGTGCGCTTTGGCGACGCCAGAAGCCACCACGCCGACGCCCACTTCGCTGACCAGTTTGACGCTGATCCGCGCGCTCGGGTTGGCATTCTTCAAATCGTGGATCAGCTGAGCCAAGTCCTCGATCGAATAAATGTCATGGTGCGGCGGCGGACTGATCAGACCGACACCCGGCGTGCTGTAACGAATCCGAGCGATGTTGCGATCGACCTTCTTGCCCGGCAGCTCGCCCCCTTCGCCCGGCTTGGCTCCCTGCGAGATCTTGATCTGCAGTTCGTCAGCGTTGGTCAGGTATTCGATCGTCACGCCAAAGCGGCCGGAGGCGACCTGCTTGATCGCCGAACGCTTCGAATCGCCGTTGGGCAGCGGTTGGAACCGCACCGGATCTTCGCCACCTTCGCCCGTGTTGCTCTTGCCGCCCAGACGATTCATGGCAATCGCCAGCGTCTCGTGGGCTTCGGCGCTGATCGAGCCGAAACTCATCGCGCCGGTGCAGAAACGCTTGACGATGTGCTTGGCGTCCTCGACCTCTTCGATCGGTACCGGCGGGCCGAAAACGCCCGCCTTGAACTCGAGCAGGCCGCGGAGCGCGTACTGCATCTTGTTGCTGCGGTTGATGTGCTCGGCAAAGCGCCAGTAAGCGGACTTGTCGCCAGCGCGGGCGGCGACTTGCAGGTCGGCGATCGCTTGCGGATCCCAACCGTGGCGTTCCCCTTCGGCGCGCCAGTGGAACTCGCCCGGGTTCGGCAGGCTGGTCAGTCGCCGCGACGGATCTTCGGGGTAGCCCAGCCGATGACGGCGGAGGCTCTCCTCGGCCAGGACTTCAAAGTTCACACCTTCGATGCGGCTGGCCGTGCCGACAAAGCACTTGTCGATCACTTCTTCATGCAGGCCGAGCGCCTCGAAGATCTGGGCACCCTTGTAACTCTGCAAGGTGCTGATGCCCATCTTGGCCATCACCTTCAACAGACCCTTGGCCACCGCCTTGCGATAGGCCGAAACGATCTTGTCGTCGGTATCGAATTTCTCACCTACCAGCAGGCCATCGCGGCTGGCTTTCCACAAGGCTTCGAAGGCCAGATAAGGGTTGATGGCGTCGGCGCCATAGCCGATCAGCAGGCAGAAGTGATGCACTTCGCGGGCTTCGCCGCTTTCGACGACGATGCCGATCCGCGTGCGTTTGGCTTGCCGGACCAGGTGATGATGCACCGCGCCGGTGGCCAGCAGCGAACTGACGGCCACTCGATCCTGACCGATGCGGCGGTCCGACAGGTTGATGAGCGTGTACCCCTGGTCGATGGCCGCTTCGGCTTCGGCGCAGACGCGGTCGATCGTCTCCGTCAGACCGGACTTGCCCAAGCCGCGTTCGTACGTGATGTCGATCGTCTTGGTCTTCCAACCGCGGTGGTCCATGTGAGCCAGGGCGGCCAATTCTTCGTTGGTCAGAATTGGATGCGGGATCAGCAAGCGGTGGCAGTGCTCCGGCGTCACGTCCAGCAAGTTCTGCTCGGGACCGATATAGCACTCCAGCGACATGATGACCTCTTCGCGGATCGAATCGATCGCCGGATTGGTCACCTGGGCAAACAGTTGCTTGAAGTAGTCGTAGATCAGCCGAGGCTGGTCGCTCAGACAGGCCAGCGCCGAATCGTTACCCATCGAACCGATCGGGTCGCGGGCTTCCTTGATCATCGGCAGCAGCATGAACTGCATGGTTTCGAAGGTGAAACCAAAGGCTTGCATGCGCGCCAGCAGGCTCTCGGGATAGAAGCCGTGCGGCTCTTCCTTGGGCTGGAGCTCTTCGAGCGTGATCCGTTGCTGACGGAGCCACTGGGCGTAGGGCCGCTCGGCGGCAAACGTGTGCTTCAATTCCTCGTCAGGGATCAAACGTCCCTTTTGGAAATCGATCAGGAACATGCGCCCTGGTTGCAAACGCCCCTTGGCCTTGACCAGTTCGGGCGCGACCGGCAGCACGCCGACTTCGCTGGCCATGATGACCCGGTCGTCGTGCGTCAGGTAATAGCGGCTGGGACGCAAACCGTTGCGGTCGAGCACGGCCCCGATGTAATGGCCGTCGGTAAAGACGATCGACGCCGGACCGTCCCACGGCTCCATCATGCAGCTGAAGTATTCGTAGAAAGCCCGCTTTTCTTCGGGCATCGTTTCGTGCTTCTGCCACGCCTCGGGAACCATCATCATGACGGCCTCCTGGAGCGTGCGGCCGTTCATCAGCAGGAACTCGAGCACGTTGTCGAACGATCCGCTGTCCGAGCAATGCGGTTCGACGACCGGGAACAGTTTGCGGAGCTGGTCGCCGTACAACTGGCTCTTGGCCCCGCCGCTGCGAGCTCGCATCCAGTTGACGTTGCCGCGAAGCGTGTTGATCTCGCCGTTATGGCTCATGAAACGCAGCGGCTGCGCACGATCCCAGCTCGGGAAGGTGTTCGTCGAGAACCGGCTGTGGACCATCGCCAGGTGCGTTTTGAAATCGGTGTCGGTCAAGTCAGGGAAATACGGCATGACTTGACCTGGCGTCAGCATGCCTTTGTAGACGATGACCTTGGTCGACAGACTGCAGACGTAGAACATCAGCTTCTGCTTCAGCGGACTGGCTTCGCCGCGCAGTTGCTCGCTGGCCTGCTTGCGAATCTTGTACAGCTCGCGCTCGAAAGCCTCCTGGTCCAGACCTGGCGCCGAAGCGACGAACAGCTGCTCGATCGCTGGTTCACCGGCCAGGGCCGCCGGACCGACGTCGGCCAGCTTGGCCTGCGTGGGCACGCGCCGCCAACCGACCAGCCGCTGGCCCTCGGCCTTGATGATCTCTTCGACCTTGGCCTTGCAGAACTCGCGCTCTTGGGCGTCTTTGGGCAAGAAAACCAGCCCAGCGGCAAACGTACCCGGCTCGGGCAGCTCCGTCTTCAGATCGACGCGGGCGACCTTGGCCAGGAACTCATGCGGCAGCGCGGTGAGCATCCCCGCACCGTCGCCGGTGTTCGATTCGCAGCCGCATGCGCCGCGGTGATCCATGGCTTTGAGGATCTGATCGGCATCGAGCACGTTTTGATGGCTGGCCAGACCCTTGATATGCGCAATGAAGCCGACGCCGCAGCTATCCTTCTCGAGCGCAGGATCGTACAAGCCTTGCTTCGCAGGTAAACCCTCAAGCGGTTTCATGGATACCTTCCTCATAGCTCACTCAAAAAACCTTCAGCGTTTTCGGCTGACTTTCGACGGTCGACGCGATGTCCGCGCCGGATGCGCGCCATCGCGCCCAGGCACTTGGCTCTGCTCGGCCACGTCGCTGATCGCCGCCGAGCCATGGGCGAATTCCGACGACGACGTCGCAGCCGGACCATGGGCCGCGGTGCGACCGGTGACAAGTTCAATGGCCTCGCGGACAACACCCGGCGCGGTGCCCGACGAGTGGGGTGCCGGACCGGGTAACGGCGCCTCCGCGCCCGAAACAGGGGCACAACCTTGAGCCACCTTTTGGAACAAAAGTTCGTAGAGCGCTCGGGCCGTCCGGCCTAAAGCCGTATCGCGACGCTGGATCACACCGAGCGGTCGCTGCAGCGTCAGCCAGTCGCAAGTCAGGGCCACCAAAGCGCCGCTGTC
>JBQCJB010000156.1:0-2802 GCA_051953155.1 Aureliella sp.
GGGAAGGAGGCGCTGCCGCAGAAGCGCGAGGTCTACACCAGCATCGAAGGGTTGATCCATCACTTCGAATCGATCATGCCCAATCGCCAACCGCAACCGCCCAAGGAAAGCGTGTACGCAGCCACCGAGTCGCCCAACGGCGAACTGGGTTTCTACATCGTTTCCGACGGGTCTTTCCGCGCGTACCGCGCGCGGACTCGTCCGCCATCGCTGATCCATTTCGCGTTGTTTCCGCGTTTGATCCGCGGCTGCATGCTCAGCGACGTAGTGGCGGTCCTGGGAAGTCTGAACATCATTGCCGCGGAGTTAGATCGATGAGCGCACTGTCGGAAAGCGCCAAACAGCAGATTCGCGATCACTTTTCTCGCTATCCCAACAAACAAGCGGTGACGCTGCCCGCGCTGCACATCGTGCAGCAGGAACACGGCTGCGTCTCGCGGGAAGCGATCCGGGAGATCGCCGAGATGCTCGAACTGTCGCCGGCTCAAGTCGTCGACACGCTGTCGTTCTACGGCTTTTTCAAAGATGAAAAGCATCCGCTGGGCAAGCGTCGGATTTGGGTCTGTCGCTCGCTCTCGTGCATGCTCCGCGGTGGCGACGAACTGCTGGCGGAAGTTTGCGACCGCTTGCATGTGCAGCCCGGCCAAAGCACGCCCGACGGCAGCGCCACGATCGAACTGGCCGAATGCCTGGGAGCCTGCGACGGCGCGCCGTGCATCCTGATCGATGATGAATTGCAACTGAACGTCACGCCCGACCAGGTCGTGGCAATCGCGGAGGGCCGCTGATGAATGCTCCGTTCCAACCCGTGCTCCTGAGCCGGCTCAATACGCCCAACAGCCAGAGTCTCGAAACCTACCAGGCTACCGGCGGTTACCAGGCGCTCCGCAAAGCCCTAGCGATGGAGCCCAAGGCCGTCACCGAGACGGTGATCAAGTCGGGCTTGCGCGGTCGCGGCGGCGCGGGCTTTTCTACCGGCACCAAGTGGACCTTCCTGCCTAAGGACATCCAGGGCCCGGTCTACCTGTGCATCAACGGCGACGAGAGCGAGCCCGGTACGTTCAACAATCGCGTGCTGATCGAAGCCGATCCGCACCAGGTGCTCGAAGGCATCGTCATCACCGGTTACGCGACCAAGGCGACGACGGCGTACTTCTACCTCCGTTACGAGTACGGACGCTGTTACCGCACGCTCGAAAAAGCCATCCAGGAGATGTACGCCAACAACCTGTTGGGCAAGAACATCCTCGGGTCGAATTACAGCCTGGACGTCTACCTGCATCGCGGCGCGGGCGCCTACATCTGCGGCGAAGAAACGGGACTGATCGAGAGCCTCGAAGGCAAGCGGGCCTGGCCGCGCATTAAGCCGCCGTTTCCAGCCATCGAGGGAGCCTTCCGCCGGCCGACCGTAGTCAACAACGTCGAGACGATGGCCTGCGTGACGCAGATCCTCGATCGCGGCCCCGAATGGTTCCAATCGATCGGCGTCCCCAAGGATCCGAACAACCCGCGCGACGGCGGCAGCTACGGACCCAAGCTGTACTGCATCAGCGGACACGTCAACAAGCCCGGCCTGGTCGAGCTGCCCTTGGGTATTACGGCCCGCGATCTGATCGACAACTACGCCGGCGGTGTGTGGAAAGGCCGCAAGGCGAAAGCGGTCGTGCCCGGCGGCATCAGCATGGGTTTCCTGTCGGCCGATGAACTCGATACTCCGCTGGACTTCAATGGGCCCGGCAAGGTCGGTTGCTTGGGACTGGGGACCGCAGCAGTCGTCGTCATCGACGACCAGACCAGCATGGTCGATGTGCTGTACAACGCGTGCCGCTTTTTCGCTCACGAGTCGTGCGGGCAGTGCACGCCCTGCCGCGAGGGAACGGCCTGGTCGACCAAGATCCTGGCCCGCATTCGCCAAGGCCAAGGCACGCTCAAAGACCTCGACACGCTGGCCGACATCAGCAACACGATCGGCGTCATCCCGGGCACGACCATTTGCGGTTTGGCCGACGGGGCTGCCTGGCCGATCAAGAACGCGCTGAAAAAATTCCGGCCTGAGTTTGAAGAGTACATCAAGAGCGGCCGCCGCAGCGAGGCTCGCGAAGCGGTCGGCGCCCACTGAACCTGAGCTGAGCCCGCAAGCTAAGCCAACCCTGCGAAAAAAGATTAAGCAAAAAACTGGGAGAGCCCCAACGTGGGAACTGTACTGGTCAATGATATCGAGGTCGAAGTCGACCCGAAGGACAATTTGATCCTCGCCGCGCGCCGGGCTGGGGTCGAAGTCCCGCACTACTGCTGGCACCAGGATCTTTCGGTCGTGGCCAGTTGTCGTATGTGCCTGGTCGAAGTCGGCGAGAAGAAACCCGACGGTTCGATCGTCATGCAGCCGAAACTGATTCCGGGCTGCCAGACGCTGGCCAAACCCGGGACGGTCATTCGCACTGACAGCGACAAGGTGCGGGCCTCGCAAGCCCAGCAGCTGGAATACCTGCTGCTGAACCATCCACTCGATTGCTCGATCTGCGATCAAGCCGGCGAGTGCTACCTGCAGGACTACACCTATAAATTCGGCAACGTCCACAGCCGCTTGCAGGAGCCGAAGGTCCAGCGGGCCGACAAGTACCACATTGGCGATCAGATCGCCCTGTTTACCGACCGCTGCGTGATGTGCACGCGCTGCGTCCGCTTTACGCGGGAGATCAGCGGCACCAGCGAGCTGCACGTGATCAGCCGCGGCAGCGTCGAAGAGATCGAAGTCTTTCCCGACGAGCCGTGCAACAACAAACTGGCCGGTAACGTGGTCGA
>JBQCJB010000157.1:0-3368 GCA_051953155.1 Aureliella sp.
CCCCGGCCCCGCCGGCCGCCCATTCCCGATTGTCGATTCCGGTTTCCGCGAAATCCGCGAATTGTTCTAGACCGCCAACAGCAGCCTACCCAAAGCATGTCCGACTCACGATTTCGTCGTTACTGTTTGTGCATTCTCCCCTGGCTGGCCGCGTGTGCCGCTGTGGCAGGTGAACCGCCTGCGCCAGCTGCTGGGCAGGCCGCCAGCGTCACCGAGACGGTTCGCGCGTTTCCAGCCGAGATTGAGCTCGAAGGAGCCGGCGATCATGCGCTGGTCGTCTTCCAACGCGTCGCGCAGCAGCCGACTAGCGGCCAGGCCGCTGCTGCGACCAGCAGTCAGTCGAGCGCTGCCGTCGTCGGCCAGCAGATTACCGATGGGGCCGAGATCACGGTGGCTGATCCGACGATCGCCCGCTACGAAAACGGACGCGTTGAAGCTCTGCGCGACGGGGCGACCGAGCTAATCGCAAAGTTCGATCTCGCTCCTGCCGCAGAAACCTCCGACGCCCCGGCCGATGCAACTCCATCCGAGCGTTCGCCACGCAGCGACAAAGTCGAGGTCCGCGTGCCGCTGACCGTCACTGGCACCGAGGGCCCGCGCAACTGGGAGTTCGATGCGCACGTCCAGTCGGTGCTCACCCGCGCCGGTTGCAATAGCGGCGCCTGCCACGGCGCTCTGGCCGGCAAAGGGGGCTTTCGTCTGTCGCTCAGGGCATACGACAGCCGTTCGGATCACTTCAACATCACTCGCCAGGACCGCGGTCGGCGGATCGATCCCGCACAGCCCGGCCGCAGTCTGATCCTTGCCAAGCCGACGGGGCTGGTCGAGCACAAGGGAGGCATCCGCCTGAAAGAAGGTTCCGAAGACTATCAAGTGCTCGCCCAGTGGATCGCTGCCGGTGCGCCGCCGGTTCGAGCGTCCGATCCGAGCCTGGTCAGCATCGAAGTCTTGCCCAAGCAGATCGACTTGGCCCGCCAAGCCACACAGCAACTGATCGTACTAGCCCACTATTCCAACGGCCGCGTCGACGACGTTACCCACTGGGCCAAGTTCAGTTCGGCCGATGAATCGGTGGCGCAAGTTTCCGAATCCGGCCATGTTTCGGTCATCGGCCATGGCAAAGGTTCGATCGTCGCCTGGTTCGCCAGCCGCTTGGCGATTGCTTCAATCGTTTCGCCTTACGACAACCAGATCCCGGCGAGCGCCTACGCGGAATTCCATCCGGCCAATTTCATTGATGAGATTTTGCTCGACGAATGGCAACGCTTGAACCTGGCGCCCAGTCCCGGTTGCTCCGACGAGACCTTCATTCGCCGAGCTTATCTGGATACGGTCGGTGTCTTGCCGACGGCTGAGCGCGTGCGTGCGTTCCTGGGCGACAGCCGCAGCGATCGACGCGAGCGGTTGGTCGACGAATTGCTCTCCAGCGATGCCTACGTCGATTACTGGAGCTACAAGTGGTCGGATCTGCTGCTGATCAACGGCAACCTGCTCCGGCCCGACGCGGTGGCTGCGTTCTACAAGTGGGTTCGGCAGAACGTTGAAGACAACACGCCTTGGGACGAGATGACGCGTCAAATCGTGCTGGCCCGCGGCGACAGCTTGGAACAGGGGGCGACGAACTTCTATGCCATCCACCAGGATCCGGAAAGTCTGACAGAGAACACATGCCAGGCATTTCTCGGGCTGTCGATCGGCTGTGCCAAATGCCACAACCATCCACTGGAAAAGTGGACCAACGACCAGTACTACAGCATGGCTAACTTGTACGCTCGCGTCCGGGCCAAGGGCTGGGGTGGCGACGCGCGCAACGGCGACGGCAAGCGGACGCTGGTCGTGCTGGACCAAGGAGATTTGATCCAGCCATCGCGCGGCAAACCGCAACCTCCCGCGCCGCTCGATGCCGAGCCGATCGACATGGACTCGACCGCCGACCGCCGCGAGGCGCTGGCCGCCTGGCTGACCAGCCCGGACAACCCGTACTTTTCGCGAGCGATCGCCAATCGCGTGTGGGCCAATTACATGGGCACCGGCCTGGTCGAGGCGGTCGACGACATGCGGGCCAGCAACCCGGCCAGCAGCGAACGCTTGCTGCGCGCTTTGGCGGAGCATTTGCAAACGACGCGGTTCGACCTCAAGGGGCTCATGCGATTGATCCTGACTTCGCAGGCGTACCAGCGGAGCGCCGATGCGATGGCGACCAATGCCGACGACCACCGGTTGTATTGCCGTTACGCTCCGCGACGGTTGATGGCCGAAGTTCTGCATGACGCCGTCTGCCAGGTGACCGGAGTGCCGACGAAGTTCACCGAGATCGAATTTTCCGGTTCCGACAAAGCCAAAACGGACGTGTATAAAGAGGGGACCTCTGCCCTGCAACTGCACGACGCGGCCGTCGCCAATTACTTTTTAAAGACGTTCGGGCGCCATCAGCGGCGTATCACCTGCGACTGCGAGCGGAGCGACCAGCCGACAGTGGTACAGGTCTTGCACCTAAGCAATGGCGATACGCTGAACAACAAACTCAGCGATCCGCGCTGCGTCGTCAGCAGGTGGATCGAAGCCGAGATGCCGCTGGAAGGAATAGTCGTTGAGGCCTATTTGACCGCGTTGTCTCGCTTGCCTTCTGCAGCCGAGCGCAAGCAGGTGTTGTCGCTGGCCGAGCAGTCGCTCGGCGAAGGCACCGAGCGCCGGCTCGTGCTCGAAGACCTTTTGTGGAGCTTGATGACGAGCCCCGAGTTTCTGTTTGCCCACTAATGAGTTCTGCGCAATCGAAGCGGCGCGATACGGCCAACTTGCATGGCAGCGCGCCGGACAAATGCCCCGTCGCCCTCGTGCTGATCGACGTTATCAACGATTTGGATTTCAGCCAGGGAGAGCAACTGCTCCGGTTCGCCCTGCCCATGGCCCAGCGGATCGCCGAGCTAAAGCGGAAGGCTCGGGCCAACAAAGTTCCCGTGATTTACGTCAACGACAACTTCGGCCGCTGGCGTTCCGACTTCCACGCCCAGGTCGAGCACTGCCTGAAGCCCGACTGCCTGGGACGGCCGATTGCCGAGTTGCTCAAGCCCGAGCAAGACGATTACTTTGTTCTCAAACCCAAGCACTCGGGCTTTTTCTCAACGACGCTCGAAACGCTGTTGGAGTATCTGTCGGTGGAGGTGGTGATCCTTACGGGCGTTGCCAGCAACATTTGCGTGCTGTTCACCGCCAACGATGCCTACATGCGCGATCTGAAGCTGGTCGTTCCCAGTGACTGCGTGGCTGCCAATACGGAGGCCGATAACCAGTATGCGATCGAGCAGATGAAGCAGGTGCTCAAAGCCGACACGCGGCCTTCAACCGAACTGGACTTCGCGGAGTTTTTC
>JBQCJB010000158.1:0-7351 GCA_051953155.1 Aureliella sp.
GGGCTGGTGGTCAATTGCTGTACGTTCCGCGAGGCGTCTGCCTCTCCCAACCGGTACACGTACTCAACGGTCTCAGCGAAGGGGGAGCCGACTTCGGTCACACGTTGATCATTCTGGAGGAAGGCGCCGAGGCCACCTTCCTGCACGAAGCCGATTCCGTCACGGGCTCCAATGCCGGTTTCCACTGCGGCAGCGTCGAGATCATCGTGCGGCCGGGTGCTCATCTGCGGTATGTGAATCTGCAGGACTGGGGACGCGGCGTCTGGCACTTTGCACATCAGCGGGCGACCATCGATCGCGATGCGAGCATCCAGTGGACGATCGCGGCCATGGGCAGCCGGTTCGCCCAGGTCAGCCAGAAAGTCGCCCTGGTCGGCAAGGGAGCCAGCAGCCAAGTCAACGGGGTCATGTTCACGCAGGATTCCCAGCAGCTGACCTACAACACGCTGCAGCACCACGTCGCTCCCCAATGCCGTAGCGATTTTCTCTACAAAGCGGCTCTGCAGGATCAGTCGCGCACCGTGTGGCGTGGCATGATCCAAGTCGATGCCGGCGCGCAAAAGACCGACGGTTATCAGCGCAACGACAATCTGCTGCTGAGTCACCATGCCCGGGCCGATTCGATTCCCGGTCTCGAGATTCTGGCCGACGATGTGCGCTGCACGCACGGGAGCACTTCGGGACGGGTCGACGAGGAATTGATCTTCTACGCTCGCTCACGCGGCTTCACCCGCAAGGAAGCCATTCGTCTGATCGTGACCGGGTTCTTCCAGCAAATCTTCGACCGCATCACGATCGAGAGCGTGCGCGAAGCGCTCGGCCAGTCGATCGCTCGGCAAGTTCGCGAGTACCAGTAAACTTCACTCTCTCGCGCTGCGCTGGGCTTGCTCGAGAAGGTGTCGGGCCGTGCGGCCGCTGATCGTTTGATGTTCGAGCAGTTGGCCGACGATCAGTTGGACCGCCTGCCAGGTCGCGCTGTCGGACAAGAGATATTCGGTCTTGTCCAGCAAACGCCGCTCCAGCCGCTCGACTTGGCGTTGGCCACCGGCGCGACTCTCGACGAAGCGCCGGATGGCTCGCAGATCTTGCACCGCGCCGCCGGTGGAGTACTCGCCAGTGACTTGCGCCTCGGCGGCCATGCCGGCGAACAGGATGAGCACTTCGTCTTCTAGTTCGTCTTTCGAGGGTCGAAAGCGTCCCTTTTGAATCTGGCAGCGGCCGGCTGTTGAAATGCCGGCATGCGTTTTGCCAGGAACTATGGTAACGCGCTCCACCGGACGGCCCAGGACCAGAGCCATAACCGCGTGCCCGGCTTCGTGATAAGCCGTGGCGATCAATCGCGGATCGACGGAAGGTTCGGAGTCGCTCATCAGGCGTCAGCGTTTAAGGTGCACAGCGGATCGCAGCTATGGTGCGTGCCGGAGCAAAGGTAGCAAGGTGGGGAGCAAACGGGAACCGGGAAAGCCATCGGGAACGAGTGACTGCGAAGAAAGGGAAGGGTGCTCAGATGCCACAAGGCGACAAATCAAAATATACTGACAAGCAAAAGCGGCAAGCCGAAAAGATCGAGGATAGTTACGAGGACCGCGGGGTGAGCAAAAAGGAAGCCGAGCGGCGGGCCTGGGCGACGGTCAATAAAGACAGCGGCGGCGGCAAAAAGAGCGGCTCGGGGCGCGGTAAGAAGGTCGAGCACAAAGCGGCAAAACGCGGCGGCAAGCTCGGCGGCAAGGCTTCAGCCTCGCGTCCAGCCTCCGAGCGTTCGGCCTCGGCCAAGAAAGCAGCCGCGACTCGCAAACGCAACGCTGCCAAAGCAAAGTCGTAGTTGCTATTCACGTTCGAGCAGATCGAAAAGCACGGCGCGAAGACTGCTCCGTGAGCACTTCGAACATGCCACACAGAATCTGCCGAGCGCCCGCCGCTCCGCCTACAGCTCCGGCAGCGGCGGCTCCGGCATCGACGACAGCAGGAACGAAAGCGTCATGGCGACGACGCCAAAGATCGCCGCAACTAGACCCACCATCCAGTAGTGCGTCAAAGGTCCGCCGCGAAACTCTTCGCCGATGATCGAGCCCGAGATCACCGGCCCGACGCCGGTCGCCAGATGCGAGACGGCCGTATTCAAGCTCATGAAGGCTCCGCGCATCGTTGGCTCGGCCGAACGGATCATCATTGTCTGCGCCGGTACGACGCGACTGGAGGCGAACGTGATGAATACGCTGGCCACTGCAATCGCCGTCATGGCGGTGACGACCGGCAAGTTGGTGATCACCAGGCTCATGACCACCGCCGCGCCCGCGCAAACGAGGAAGATCGGTCGGGCACCGAAACGGTCGGTCAGCCAGCCGCTTAGATTCATAAAGAATAACGAACCGACTCCGGCTGTCGCGTACAGCCAGGGCAACGTCGCGCGGCTGACCCCACAGTTCGCTTCCATATACGGCGCCACGAACGGAGCGATCATAAAGGTCGCCAGCACCATCGACAGCATGAACGCGAAGGACAGCAAGTGATTGCGGTGGCGCACCACTGCCAGCAATTCCTCCAGCGGACGCCGCGGCTCGGAGCGCTGCATGTGCTCGGTCAATGACGGTAGCAACCAAGCCGCACCGCACCAAACGATTACCGCGAGGCCTGCAATGGCCAAAAACGGTGCGCTGAAGTGCGCGAAAACGCTGGCCAGCGTCAGGCCGATTGGCAGTCCGAGCGTCGAGGCAACCGCAAACGACGACGTCACCACGCCCAATGCACGTCCCCGCCGCTCGGCCGGGATGACATCGCCAATAAAGGCCATGATGCTCGAGGCGACGATGCCGCCACACAACCCGGCTAGGGCACGGGCTGCCAGCAGATGAGCATAGCTGGGAGCCAATCCGCAATAGAGCGTCGTCAGGGCAAAACCAGCAAAACTGGCCAGCAAGGCGCTCTTGCGATCGAAGCGGTCGATCACCATCGACGCCGCCACGCCGGCCAGCATTGCCGAGATCCCGTAGGCCGAGACGACCAGTCCGAATTGACGCGGCGTGATCAGCAATTCCTCGCGGAGCTGGTCTCCAAGGGGCATCACGATCACGAAATCGAGAATGTGCGTGAAGTTGATCATTGCCAGCAGCAAGACCAACCGCCACTCACTGCCGGTCAGCGAAGACATCTGCCGGGCTGGTTTTGAATCCATGGCTTTCCTGTGCGAGTAGCCGGAACGTCCCAGGACGCTCGCCTGAGTGGGAACGCTGAAACCGGGGCTGGATCAGGCCGGTAGCGAACATCCCTAAGACGAAAGCTTACGCGCGAAGGTTCGCCCGGACAACGTCTATTGCGCTTCCGCAACGCCCGAGTTTCGACAGCGACCCGTCAGGCGTTCGGACGAAACCCTTCGACGCGAGAACGCATCAGGAGAGGGGCTGCCATTCAAAGCCCAAGCCGGGCCCGTCGAGCAGCTGCGTCGGAATCGTGCCGTAGCGAACGCGGAACATCGGAGCGTAGCTGGCCATGTAGGCTTCATTGCCGGCCGGGCAATACTGCCGACCGTTGCCTTCGATGGCCGCGACCCCCGGAAGGCGGCTGGCCAAACTAGCCGAGTGCAAAAACGATCCGCCTATACAGGTCAAATCTTGCACGCACATGAACATCTGGTGATGCGCTGCGGCCGCGGCCATCAGCAGGCATTCCGACTGGCCCTTGCAGGCTTTCAGCGCGATACCTGTATAGCCACGCTGCCGCGCCAGCCGCAGGCTATCCAGGTCGGTCAATGATTCGTCGATGACGATTGGGCGCAGACGGGCGATGCGGTGCACCGTCATCTCCGTCCGCTGCGTCAGGTCGCGGGGCGTCGGCTGCTCGATGTACTGCACGCGATCCAACGCCGGACGGCTCAGCCGCTCGATCCGCTCAATAAGATCAAGCACGTAGTCTTCGTTGGGGCACTGTTCGTTGAAGTCGAGCGACACGCGCCACTTGCGCTCGGGCGAACAGCGTTCGGCCACGCGGTTGACTTCGACAATTCTCCCCACGTCCCAGTCGAGGTCGTTGCCAGCCAGTTTGATCTTCAGGTGGCTCAAGCCGTCGGTTTGTAGCCACTGCTCGAGCGTCTCGGGGAGGCCGTCGCCGACGCGCTGACGCACGTCGTCGTCAGTCAGCGGGTCCAAGGCACCGACCAGGTGGTACAGCGGCATCGTCGGCTTGGGCTTGGCGGACAAAAAGCGGTCGGGGTACATGCCGGCGAATTCTTCGCCCAGGTACTTGCCCAGGTCTTCGTTCAGAAACTCGCTGGTCATCATGTCGAACGAATTGCGACCGTTGGCTCGTCCGAAGGCATCATGAATGGCGGCTTCCAGCGGACTGGCGGCCAGCAGGACTGCCAGCTTGGGGATCGGCTCGGTGAGATTCCGCTCTTTGGCAAACTGCTCGGCCAGTTCCAGACGGGCTTCGGCCAGGCGATGCGTGATCTGCAGTGGATCGCCGCTGAGGGACATGCCTCGAGCGTGCTCGACCAGCCGCTCGCCGAGTTCCACCAACAGCCGCAGCGTCATCGGTGCCGGGATCTTGCTGGGCCACGCCCAAGCGTTGCCCATGGTCATCTCGCCCGTGCCGACGATTTTCTTGCGACTGCCCCCGGTGGTAACCGTCACGTTGCAGCGGAGAACGGTGCAATCTTCGACGACGCGTCCGCCGAACTTCATCGGTTGGCGGTATTGGAACGCGCGAGTTTCGGTCGAAAGTTCCTTGATGGAGATGTCGGTGGATTTTCCCATCCGCGTTCCACTTTCTTTCAAATAAGCGATGATTTTGTGCACGCATAACGTAACAAAATCGGCGCTTCAAGGGCAGGTGTGCCCGTATTAGACGAGCCCCTTGCGCACGGCCCAAACCGCGGCCTGCGTTCGGTCGGAGACGCCAATCTTCCGCAAGATGTGCTGCACGTGCTCTTTGACGGTCTCGTAGCTGATCGACAACGCCAGTGCGATTTCCTTGTTGGTCAATCCGTTGGCCAGTTGTTTGAGGACTTCGCTTTCGCGCTGGGTCAGGGGCACTTCGACGTCGGTCTGCAGACGCGGGGTTGCCAGAGCGCCGGTCACGCGGCGGAGCTCGTCGCGCGTCCAGGCCGACTCGCCGCGCATAGCGATGTTGATCGCCTCCAACAGCCGCTCACGCGTGTCACTCTTGAGCACGTATCCCGACGCCCCGAGGGCCACGGCCCGCGCTACGTACGTCGGATTGTCGTAGGTCGACAGGAGGATCACCGGCAATTCGGGCCGATCGAGCTTGATGCGGCCAAGCACATACAGACCGTCGCCACCACCCATCCGCACGTCGAGAATTACTAGATCCGGTTTCTTGGTCGCTACCAGCTCCAGAGCCTGCTCCCCGGTTGTTGCCTCGGCGATTACCTCGCACTCCGAGCCTTGCAGTAGATTCTTTAAACCTAAGCGGACAACTTCGTGGTCATCAGCAATCAGCACAGATATCGTCATCTGCGGTCCTCGAAAGATAAATTTGTGAAACGTGCTTGGGCAGTTACATCTCTACAGGGTGGAAATTCGCTTGCCACTGTGGTGGGTCATCGGCCTGCAACGACTGTACAGTCGCTTGAGGCCAATGGGTGTTGCCGGGACTCGGGCCCGGCCGAACGCTGGCCGCCGCGGTAGGCGGTGAGCGCGCTTAGAGGGCGAAGTCAGTCACGCGAATCGAGCTCGCTCGCTTCAATCGTTCCATTGCTATCTAAATCGAGCGCCGAAAAGTCGGACGCTTCTCCCAGAAACTCGGCACGGGTGATTTCCCCATCCGAATTATAGTCCATACCAGAAAACCAGGCAGGGGCTGGAAGGGTGTTACTGCCCCTTTTTTCTGAAGGCATACCCCCCGCTGTCAAAAAAGAGGTTCGCCGGTCCTCGCGGTCTACCGTCAGCACCAAGAGGAGCGGAAGTTCGTTCGCGTCGATAATGCCGTTTTCGTCATGGTCCAGGTGGCGGCAGGTCGCTGCGAATTGGTTGATTTCACTCTCCACGATCCGCCCGTCCCCGGAACGGTCGAGCAGCTCGAACCAGGCGGCTTCCGGCACGCGCCACGTGACCGACAGGTGCCAGTCGCGGGGCGCCGCTGCCCAGTGCCAAGCCGCCGTAGCGGCTGCCGGCTCGATCGGTCGATTCGCAGATTCGTCATTCTCTGAGTCCGTAGTTCCAGGATCTGCAGGTTGCTGGTCGTCGGAATCGGCTTCGGGCTCAGGCTGGGGCGGATTACGGAGCAGCTCGAAGGCATTGGGCTTCAGCTCAAAACTCCGACTGAACATCATGGCCAATTGCGGATCGACCGCTGCTCGCTGCACAGACCGCAAGAATGCAGCTCGCTTACTCGGGGCGTGATCGTCGTTGACGCGGACGATGACGACGCACTCTGGCAGTTCCAATCGCCCGCCCAGCGTTCCTTCGATCCAAGCGATTGGTTTCCGGTGGTTCGCTTTATCCCCGGGCGAGTCGCTCGCCGGTCGCACATCCGCAGGCTGGTCAGCGTCGAGGAGGGAGTTGGGGAAGTTGACCTCGAGGCGCGCATCGGGCGCGTGCTCGGCTAGGGCTGCGAGCTCCGTCTTGCTGATTTGCCCGTCGGAGTCAGCGTCGAGGTCGCGGAAGCGTTGCTCGGACCAGCCCGATAGAGTCTCGCGAGGGATCGCTTCGGTGAAGGTGTAGTTTTCAAACAGAGCCTCGATGCTGGCCTTGGGCCGTTCGGCGTCAAAAGCGATGAGTTTGTTCGGTTCGAGCATGCCGGTTGAAGACATCATGGGCATCGAACCAACTAAGGCATTTGTGGACCGAACCTCCGCTGCGGTGACGATGCGATCGCCATCAAAGTCGAAGCGGGCGAGAACTCGCGACGCAGCCGCGCGCTCGTCGGCGCTCAACTGGCCATCGGCATCCTCGTCGAGCGGCCCCCAAGGGGAACTGGAACGAATCTCGGTCGCATCGTCGCGACGGTGTCCGACGCGCAGCTGATCAGCCCGCGACAGGCCGCGCGTGAGGAATGCGCGAAACTCGGGCTCACTGACTTGGCCGTCGGCATCGGTGTCGTACAGCGACAGCAGTTGGCCCTGTTGATCGGATTCCGGCACGAGGTTTCCCAGCCAGCCTGATTGGACGAGAGGTTGTTCGAGCAGCCAGCTCCACTTGGGAGGTGCGGTCCAATCGATCGCCAAGCCGCGCGCGAGTTCGTTGGCTGTAGCTGCCAGGCCCGCGGCTAAATCGACACCGTCGACGGCCGCGTGAAGTTCAACGATCCGCGGTCCTCCTTCTGCCAGCACGAACAAGCGCTGGCTCGTCCAAGTCCGCTTCGCTTCGTCGTGAGCCGGCGTCGGCTCCGCGGCGGC
>JBQCJB010000159.1:0-9296 GCA_051953155.1 Aureliella sp.
GGGGGGGGGGCCCATCTGCGTAATTTGGCGGGCGGGCCCCTATTTGATTTTGCGATCTTCCTGGATGGAAAAATCTATCCCGCCGACGCGCAGCCGCTTAATGTAAACGCCGATGCCGCGCTCGACCGGGGCCGGATCGACCGGATCGGGCAAGTGCCAGGTTTGCGCGCGCTGGACCAGATTCACATACGCCGGAGGGAACATGTAACCGCCGTCGGCGTTGCCCTTGAGCGTCGACAGTTTACCGTTCTCGCCCCACAGGTTCGGATGTCCCACGTCGTGATCGTCTGGAATACAGATCGACGGGCGATCGCGAAGCACGTCGCGGAACTGCAGACCGAATTCGATCCAGCCAGCGGTATGTTCGGTGTGACGATACGTCTGGTCGCCGGCGCAGAACAGTAAGTCCGGGTTTTGGTATTTGAGGTTGTCGATCATCTCGGAGCGCAGACCGGTGGTGCGGCTGGAGTTGCACGACAGACTGGCGACGACGATCTCGTTCTTGTCGCGCGGGTCACGGCGGATCAGTCCTTCGAAGGTCGCGCCGTTGGAATGACGGACGCGATACTTCACATCGCGGTTGCCGGCCCAAGGTTCGATGCGGAAATGGGAACTCCAGCCGGGATAGAGCACCTCAGCCGTCTTGGCGACCTGCCAGCTGCCGTCGCGCTCGAACTCGAGCGTCGTTTCGCGGGCCTCGCCCGGCTTGAGCGGAAAGAGCTGGGCGGACAGTTTGAGCACGCCGGAATCGAAGGTGTAGACCGCAAACGCGATGATCTGGTCGCGCGGCACATCCATCGACGGCGGCGGATTCTGCTTGGGCGGCTTCTTCGTCCACCACTGGCCGACCGCGAGCGAATCGAGCTGTTTGAACTCCTCGCCGAACAACTCCTGCGAATCGGGATCGTCAGCCCGAACGACCGAGCTGTGCATGGCTGCGGCGAGCAGTCCGGTGAGAACAGCGACGCAGATGCCGCACAGTTTCATCTTCTTCATCCTTCGAAAACGATTGATCGTCAGCATGCTTGAAAAAACTCCTGAAAGCTGTTTTGGACTGGCCGCTTGGGGCGGACTCGCAATTCGAAATGCGCGGCTCGAAATGCGCGGCCGCGGGTGGTTTTATTTCTTTGGTGGCTCAGCGGTGGGTGCGGCGCTGTCGCTGCGCTGCTGCGGTGCTTCCGGCACGTACTCGGCGCGGCTGAGTTGCCCGTTGCCGTCGGTGTCGCGCAAGGAGAACCAGCGCTCCGCTTCTTGGGGCTGGCGGCCCACGCCGAACTCCGCGCGGCTGAGCTGGCCGTTGCCGTCGGTGTCGAGTCGGGCGAACTGGCGTGCGCGGCTGCCGCGCGCGTTGCGTCCTCCGCCCGAGGCTGCCTCGTCGCCGAGCATTGCCGGCAGCGGCAGGTAATCGAAGTCGACGATCATCTTCTCGGCCAGCGCCAAACGCAGCTCGCGCTCGACGAGAGCCACCTCGGGCCGGCCGCTCAGGTTGTTGAGCTCCGAGGGATCCGCATCGAGGTCATACATTTCGTAGACGGGACGCGGCGTGGTGAAGTAAGTTGCCATTGCCCCGCGGCTGAGCGCGCCGGCCTCGGCTGCCTGTTTCATCTGCTGCCAAGCCGCCCCGCCCGAGGAATCGACTGGCGAGTAAGGGATCCAAGGCGTGCAGTTGTAAATGAATTTGTAGCGGTCGCTGCGCACGGCTCTGCCCAGGTCGTAACCGCTGCTGCTCATCCCGACGGTCACCGGTGCCGAGCCATGCGGGCCGCGTTCAATGAAGACATGTTTGCGCGGCGCATGCTGGGCGCCGGTGAGGAGCGGCAAAAAGCTGACGCCGCTCATGCGCGGATCCGGCTGCACACCGGCGATCGCCAGGAGCGTCGGCGCGAGGTCTTCGCCGCTGATCAGCTCGCGCGATTCACTGCCCGCCTGGACGTGGCCGGGCCAACGCACGACCATCGGCACGTTCGAGCCCGGATCGTAGAGCGAACCCTTGCCGTGGGGCAGGGCCGCTCCGTTGTCACCGGCGAAAACGATCACGGTCGAATCGAGCAACTGTCGCTTTTCGAGCACCGCCAGCACTTTGGCGATCGAGCTATCCAGCCGGTTAACTTCCGCGCAGTAGTCGGCCACTTGCTCGCGCACGCCCGGCAAATCTAGCCAGTGAGGCGGAAGTTTTAACTTGGCGGGATCGGGCCGGAATTCCGCAGACGCGTTCCAGGGATGGTGCGGATCGCTAAAGTTGGCCCACATGAAGAAGGGCTTGTCGACTGGTTTCTCGGCCAGAAACTTTTCCAACTGTTCCGGCACTTCGGCGTCGGGACAGGAATTGAGAAAGTCGACGCGCTGCGCGAAGGTGCGCAGATGGTGTTTGTCGAGCAACTCGCCGATGCCCTGGCCTGCGCGATTGCCAGAACCGTCCAGGTGATAACTGCGTCCGCAAACGCCAGTGAAGTAGCCCGCCTGGGAACGCAACAGTTCCGGAAAAGTAACTTCGTCCGGGGCCAGCGGTGATGAGAAGCGAGTGATGCGGGCGGCCACCGGCGAGCGGCCGGTCATGAGCGCGGCCCGCGAAGGCACGCACTGCGGCGCGGCAGTGAAGAAGCGGTGCATCTTCATGCCCTCGGCGGCCAAGCGGTCGAGCGTGGGCGTTTTGACGTTCGGATCGCCATAGCAACTCAGGAACGGATAACTGTGATCGTCGCTGAGTAAGAACAGAATATTCGGCTTGCCCTCGGCCGCTCCTGCGGCGCCAGCGGTGCAGAGCAGGGCAGCATGCGCGACGAGCCAGCAGGCGATGCAGCCGAACGATCCAAGCCAAGCAGGTGCAGAGGTGCGCGGCATCACGGGAAAACTCCTTGCGGGTGTTCAACGCTTGAAGTGGACGGTAACGGTTTTCTTCGATTCTTGCGGGGAGGCCCTGATGATAACCCATCGCTGTCGCGTTTTCCCCGGGGCGTCGACCCTGTGCATTCGGTAAAGCCCGCGCATCGCGCAAGGGATGGCGATTAGCGAAACTGTGCTGGGTGATTTCGCAAAGGATCAGCGGGGCGGTTTCCGATATCTGCCCATACCTACCAGCGAAACAGGACGTCCACCCTGTCGCCTTCGCTGGAAAGCTTGAACTACCGCGAACGCCCAACAACCGACCCAACGAAACACTCGCCGCTTCACGAGTTCACTTACGGTTGGTATTAGAAGTCCGAGGACTGTGGTGGGTCGTTCAAGCTCGATGAGACAGGGTGGTCGGTGGCCATGGATGGGAACCCAGTCAACGCTTGCGGCACGCACAGGTCCGCAGGGGATCCAACCATGGTCGTAGCCAAACCTCACTTCTTGTTGTTCTGCGACGCGCATGCGTCGGCCGGCAGCCCGACGGAGACTGCCGCTGCGGGGGGCCGTTGGCACTTCGTACTCGAACGGATCGATGCGGCCGAAAGGCTCGAAGCGGCTGACGCCGAGCGGGCTGTGCCGCGCGAACGCCTGGCCTTGCTGGCGGTCGTTCGTGGCCTGGAGGCGCTCGAACAGCCGAGTCAGGTGACACTCGTCACGACCAGCCGCTATGTTTCGCGCGGGCTGCGCTACGGCCTGAGCGAATGGCGCGAAGCTGACTATAGCTGGGAGCACTTCGGCGTTCAAAAACCGATTCGCAATGCCGATCTTTGGCAGCGGATCGATTGCGCGCTGCGTTATCACGAAGTGGCCTGCCGCTTGCTCGAATCCTCCTGGGCACCCGCCCAAGCAACTGTACATGACGACACGCTCGAAGGCATCGATGCGCCCTTGCCGGTGCCTTCGCTAGCGGCGTCGACGGCAAACGCGGAGTCGGCGGTGGGCGGTGACATCGCCCAGCAGATCCGTGGTCGCTCAAGGCGCGAGGTGGCCAGTTCGCGGCGAAAGCTTTCCCGGCCGTCCGTGCCCGGTGGCGGCGCCTGGTGGCAGCTGACGGCCGGCTGGCGGCAGTGGTGGCGTGGTCGAGCGGTCAGGCCTTCGCTACTGGCGGGTGTTTAAGTCCTTTTGGTCGCCGTTAAGCGTGCCAGCCAGGCCTGGAGCGGCGTTTTGTCCGGCATGCGGCAAAAAGCTTCAAATTTGACAAACCCTAACATGGGCGGGCCGCGCAAGCACTGACGGCCCGCTGCGTGCAGGTTATAACTTTTATCATTGCGGAGATCGGTGTGCGTACACAGCTTTCGTTGCAAGGCATTAGTGGGTTGATCGAGGGCCAGCTGGACAATCCGGCCCAGCTACTTGGTCCTCATCGCGTTGAGCTGGGAGATCGGCAGGCTCTATCGGTGCGAGCCTACCTGCCCGACAGTGAACAAGTGTGGCTGGTCGACGCAGAACAGAAGACCCCGCGGCCGATGCGCCGTGTCCATCCGGCCGGGTTCTACGAAGCGCTCTGTCCGCTGGAGGGCGAGAGTGCAGCGGCCAACTATCGCCTTCGTGTTGCCTCCAAAAGCGGTGAAATCATCGATATGCATGATCCCTATGCTGTAGAACCGTTCCTGACCGACTTCGACCGTTTCCTGTTCGGCGAGGGCCGGCACTGGCAGCTGTACAACAAGATGGGCGCGCATGTGCGGTCGCTCGACGGGGTCAGCGGAGTGAACTTCGCCGTGTGGGCGCCGAACGCGCAGAGCGTGCAGGTCATCGGCGACTTCAACGGCTGGGACGGCCGCCAGCATCTGATGCGCAAACACATCCCGGCGGGCGTCTGGGAATTGTTCGTGCCCAATATCGGCCCTGGACAGAAATACAAGTTTCGCTTGCGAACCAGCGATGGTCAGACGGTCGACAAGAGCGACCCGTATGGCTTCTATGCCGAGTTGCCGCCGCGGACCGCTTCGATCGTTACCAATCTCGACGCGTACGCTTGGGAAGATGGCGACTGGATGGCTCGCCGGGCCAGTCGCGATCCGCTGCGCGATCCGATCTCGATCTACGAAGTCCACCTCGGCTCGTGGCGCCGCGATGCCGCCGGCACACACGGCTGGATGAACTATCGCAAGCTGGCTCATCAGCTGGTCGACTACTGCAAAGAGATGGGCTTTACGCACATCGAACTGATGCCCATCAGCGAGCATCCCTTCACTGGCTCGTGGGGCTATCAAACCGTCGGTTACTTCAGCGTCACCAGCCGCTACGGATCGCATGAAGACTTCATGTACCTGGTCGACCATTGCCATCGCAACGGCATCGGCGTGCTGATCGACTGGGTACCGGCTCACTTCCCGAAGGATCAGCATGGCCTGCGGCGCTTCGACGGTTCGGCCCTGTACGAACACCAAGATCCGCGGCAAGGCGAGCATCCCGATTGGGGAACGATGATCTTCAATTACGGCCGCAACGAAGTCCGTAATTTCCTGATCTCCAACGCGTTGTTCTGGATGGATAAGTACCATATCGATGGCCTGCGAGTCGACGCGGTCGCCAGCATGCTGTACCTCGATTACAGCCGCGAAGCCGGCGAGTGGGTGCCCAACGTCTACGGCGGCCGGGAAAATCTCGACGCGATCCACATGCTCCGCGAGTTCAACGACCAGGCCCACGCCCAGTTCCCGGGCGTGCTGACGATCGCCGAAGAGTCGACCGCTTGGCCTGGCGTCAGCCGGCCCACTAGCAGCGGCGGCCTCGGTTTTTCGCTCAAGTGGAACATGGGCTGGATGAACGACACGCTGCGGTACATGCGGCACGAACCGGTCCATCGTTCGTTCCATCACAACGAATTGACCTTCAGTCTGATCTACGCGTTCACCGAGAACTTTGCCCTGCCGCTCTCGCACGACGAAGTCGTCCACGGCAAAGGCTCGCTGATCAGCCAAATGTCGGGCGATCTCTGGCAGAAGTTCGCCAACCTGCGGTTGCTGTATTCCTACATGTGGACCCACCCGGGCAAGAAGTTGCTCTTCATGGGCAGCGAGCTGGCCCAGTGGCACGAATGGAATTACGACGGCGAGATCCAGTGGGACCTGCTGCAGTGGGACACGCACCGCGGCATCAAGCAGATGCTCGGCGACCTGAACCGTCTGGTCCAGAACGAACCGGCCCTGCACCAAATCGATTTCCGTTCTGACGGATTCGAATGGCTCGACTGTATGAACAACAACGACAGCGTCATCTCCTACATCCGCAAAGCCGAGGATCCCAACGATTTCGTGGTCGTCGCCTGCAACTTCACCCCGATCGTCCGCCGCGGTTACCGGCTGGGCGTTCCGAAGGCTGGCTTCTATCGCGAGATTTTCAATAGCGACTCGAGCTTCTACGCGGGCAGCAACGTCGGCAACTACCCGGGCTGTCACGCCGAGTGGCACGGCCACCACGCACGCCCCGCGTCGATGCTCATCGACATGCCCCCGCTGGCAACCGTCGTGCTCAAGCCGCAATAAGAAGAGCAAGTGAAACGAACGTGCCAAGAAACAGGACAGTCGAGACGGCTGTCCTGCTTGGGCGCGAGTGGGCCTGCGCGGTAAGAGTGCGGAACAGATTTCGAATATGCGCATGACGGTAACGAACTCTAGTAACAGGACAGTCGAGACGACTGTCCTACATGGGGATTGGACGTCCGACCAATTGGCCGATAGCGACTCGAAAGGTACCGCGAAGCATGAACCTTCCACTGGATGAACGCGAGCAACAGGTAAGACTTTGGGGCATGATCATGCACCTGTCGCAGCTAGCGAACTTCTTGTTGCCCGTCGCAGGGTTCATCATCCCCATCGTCATCTGGCAAATGAAGAAGAACGAATATCCCGAACTGGACGCTCACGGGAAAATCATCGCCAATTGGTTGTTGAGCTCGCTCATCTACGGCTTTGTGAGTGTGCTGCTGGTGTTTGTCTTAGTCGGCATTCCTCTCTTGCTGGCCTTGGGCTTGGCCGGCATCGTGTTTCCGATCATCGGCGGTATCAAGGCCAACAGCGGTGAGATCTGGAAGTATCCGCTGTGCATCACTTTTTTCCGGTAGCAGCCTCGTGCCGACATTGGTAACCGTCGTACTCAAGCCGCAGTAAAAGAGTAAGTGAAACTAAGGAGCGAAGAAACAGGACAGTCGAGACGACTGGCCTGCTTGGTCGGCGAGCGGGCGATGAAAGTTGGCTGTGCGCGCGGCGGTAATGAGTGCTGGTAACAGGACAGTCGAGACGACTGTCCTACTTTTAAAACCGGATGGTTTGGCTTTCTGACTGGCCGGTCGCCAGGATGCGCACGGTGGCTTCGGCCACATGGGACTGGGCGTTGGCTTCGGGCATCGACCATAGATAGAATTCGTCGCGCGGCAGCTTGGGATTGCGGCCGCCGATGAGCGTTTGCTTGACGGGTTCTACCGGCTGGCCATCGACGCGTAAGGAAACGAATTCGGCCAACGGTTCCTTGGGTTGCCCCTGGGGCGTGTTGGTCCAGGCGCAGCGCAGGCGGAGATTGATCCCTCGCTCCGGCTTGCCGGTTTCCCAGCGATCCTCCGGCCGGACCGCGACCAGCGACAGCATCGGACGAGCGATCCGCGGATTGTCCCACCACTGCCACTGTTGGCCGCGCTCGAGCACGTATCGCAAAACATCTGCCGAGCCCGCGTGATGCAGCAGTTTCCCATGCGAGACTTCATCGCGGCGGACCGCAACCGTCCAGCGATTCTCGAGCGCCTCGAGCCAGCTTTCCCAACTCGCCTCGCGGGCCAAGAACAACGTGCGGAAGCCACTGGTCATATCGGAGAACCACCACGGCTCGGGCCCGTGCGCGTCGTGCAGAGCGACCATCGGCAATCGCCCCCGGTAGTGATTCAAGAACGGTTCAGTGTTGGTGAAGTCGGGATTGCCGAAGTGGAACGTGCTGATCATCGAAAAGCCCTGCTCGTCGAGCGACTGGTCGAGCAGGACGCGAACCAGTTCTTCGTTCTCGCCAAACTGCCAAACCATCCGTCCTCCGGACTTGGTCAGCGGAAGGACGCGCCGCCGCTGGAACTCGTCCCAGGTCAGCGGCGTGTTGGAAGCCAGCGAACCTTCGGCCGCGGCCTCGTCGGGAGCGATGATGTCGCTCATATGGCTGTAGGTACCGAAACCGGGAATCTGCATCCAGGTACCGTATTCTTCGTTGGCAACAAAGAACTGCACGTCCGCGCCCTCGCGACGGGCGATGGCTTGCGCCTCCTCGATCCAGCCCGGCTTGGGATTCTTGGCTCCCCACATGTCGATGCGGAGCGATTTGGCCAAGCGCACCGCGTCGGTTGGGCTGCCGGCGCCATGAGCTTCGATCTGTAGGCTGAACACTTTCAAATCCTCGGGCAGCGCGGCTCGAGCGCCCGCAGCCGGCCGTGACGCATTCTCTTTGACGCTTGCGGTTTGCCGGCCCAAGTCCGCGAGCCCATTTGGGGCCAGGCGCGCGAGCGCGTCGATCGCATAGTAAGTCGCCAATGGATTGCTCTGCCAACCCGCTCGGTCGGCGAAGCCGCCGTCCTCATTGCGATGCCGCAGCAAGAAATCAATCGCTGCCGGAACGTCGGCAGGCCGCGCCTCCAATAGCGCCAACGCGGCGATCGCACCCCAGGTGTAGGTGACATTCGTCACGTCGCCCAGCGGTGGCGCGGGTTGCCAGGTGAATCCGCCGTCGGGACGCTGACAAGCCTGCAGCCAGCGAATCGTTTCACTGCGCTGCCCAAGCGGTACCTCGAGCCCGAGCAGGGCCTCGAGTCCCCACAGCGTGTTGAGCACATGCCCGTCCGTCCCGTCACGCGCTGGGGTGTTTTGAAAACTGCCGTTCTTGCGGCGGCGCTCTTGGACGTAATCGATCAGACTCTGGTCGATGTCCGCTACTGGCAACCCCAGCAACCGCCGCGCGGTGATGATCGCCGCCTGATGCCGGAAGACGGGAATCCCGTCGCGCTCGTACTGACGCAAGTAAGGCACCGGCGTCCGCCACCGATCGACCAGTTCGCGCAGCTCGCCTGGCTCGGCCTCGAGCCAAATGAGGCTTTGAATCTGCTGCAGCTCGAATTCGCGATGCTCTTGTTCGAGCTTTTTCCAGCGGGCCGGATGATGCTCGCGGACAAAGTCGATCAAGCGCTGCCGCTCGGGCAGTTCCAATCCGAGCAGCTGCGCGCAGCCGATGACCGCATAGGTCGCTGTCAGATGGGATATCGGTTGATCGTCCCACGCGTAGCCGCCATCCTCACGCGCCAGTTGCCGGCAGTATGACGCGACAGCTGCGCTAATTGGCCCTTGCGCCGAGGGATCGTTGGATGAGTTTGGTCGAGCTGCGGTTTGGGCCAGGCAGTTGGGCCCGCTCTTGGCGAAGATGCTCGACGCCGC
>JBQCJB010000160.1:0-7127 GCA_051953155.1 Aureliella sp.
CACGTTGTTGACTTCGTCAGGTGGCGCGGAAGTGGCGCGGTTGGTGGGCGAAGCCGACGAGGTTTGGTCGGTCGATGTCGCTTGGCTCAAACATACTCCGATGCGAACGTCACCGGCGCACGACCTGGAATTGATCGACCGCATTCGCCGAGCGAATTTCGACGCGAGCGTTATCTTTACGGTTCTGACACAGAATCCGCTTCCCTCGGCCATGGCCTGCTACCTGGCGGGCGTGCCTCTGCGCCTGGCCCACTGCCGAGAGAACCCGTATCAGCTTCTGACCGATTGGGTGATCGACCGCGAGACGCCGCATGCCTGCCGTCACGAGGTTGCGCGTCAGCTCGACTTGGTCCGGCACGTCGGCGCGACCACCTCGAACGATCGACTTTCGATCCGCATTGGCGCCCAAGCCCGGGCCTCGGTCGGCGCGCGTCTGCGGGCTTGCGGATTGTCCGCCAGCGAGCAGTGGTGCGTGCTCCATCCCGGAGCGACCGCTCAGTCGCGACGCTATTCGCCGGACGGCTACGCCAAGGTGGCTGGCCGCCTAGAGCAACTGGGCTTTCGCATGTTCGTTACCGGCAGTCGAGACGAAGCCGAAATCGTTGAGCGGGTTGTTGCAGGCAGCCGCGCGGCCTGCGGGCTGGTCGGCCATTTGGACGTCGAAGAACTGGCGGCCCTGATCGCTCAAGCACCCCTCCTGATTACCAATAACACGGGGCCCGCGCATCTCGCGGCAGCGGTGGGAACGCCGGTGGTCGATCTGTATGCGCTGACCAACTCACAACACACGCCCTGGCACGTGCCGCAACGCGTGCTCAACTTTGATGTGCCCTGTCGTAATTGCTTGAAGAGCATTTGTCCGGAAGGCCATCACGACTGCTTGTCGCGCGTTGATCCGGAAGAGGTCGTGCAAGCGGTCCTCGATCTCTGGCACGAGACACGCTTCAATCGTCCGTCGCATCGCGCGTGTGCAAACCCGGCTACGAAGCATTCTGCCGCGCAGCCCAATGCCAACGCTTGGCTTCAGTCTGTACCTCTCCCGAATGAAACTCCGTCGGAGACCGAAAACGATGTATACCTTGGGAATTAACGCTGCCTACCACGATCCGGCAGCCGCACTCGTTCACGATGGGCAAGTCATCGCCGCGGCCGAAGAAGAACGGTTTACGCACATCAAGCATGGCAAGCGCCCGCTTCCCTTTTCAACTTGGGAGTTGCCCTTCCACGCAATCGATTTCTGTCTGCGCCAAGCGGGCATCGACCTGTCGCAAATCGATCATGTGGCCTACTCCTATGATCCGACGTTGCTGTCCGGCTTTGAAGAAAGTGCCGACGCGTTGCAATTGCCGTGGCCGCACGAACTGGACAAGCAACTGCCCGCCGGCCAGTCTGCGTGGGATCCGCTGTTTTACGGTTCGATGCTGCATGCAGCCGCTCAGCTCCGCGATGGAGCGCCGCATCACCTGCAGCAGCGGCTGCTGCCGGCCTCCGGCGGCGTGCGCTGCCAATGGCACTATGTCAAACACCACCTAGCCCACGCCGCTAGCGCGTACCTTTGCGCACCGTTTGAACAATCGGCCGTTATGACGCTCGATGGTCGCGGTGAACGCGCGGCTACGACCTACGGCATCGCCCGTGGCATCGAGTATCAGGAGATCGGCGCCGTCGACGTCCCGCACTCGCTGGGGCTGATGTACGAAGACATCACGCATCACCTTGGTTTCCTGCGGTCATCGGACGAGTACAAAGTGATGGCGTTAGCCTCTTTCGGTAAACCAAAGTTTCTGGACCAGCTGCGGCAACTGATTCGCATCCAGGGTAACGGTCAGTACGAGATCGCGCCCCTGGAGCTGGCCAAGCGGTTCGGACCGCAGCGTCGCCGCGGCGGGCCGATGGAGCAGTGGCATTTTGATCTGGCGCACTCGCTTCAAGCCGTGTTGGAAGAGACCGTTGTCGAACTCGCCCGCTGGCTGCAAGCAGAAACCGGCATGACGAATTTATGCATGGCTGGTGGCGTGGCGCTCAACTGCGTCATGAATTCAGCCGTGATGAGCCAGACCAATTTTGAACAAGTCTGGGTGCAGCCGGCTGCCGGTGACGCTGGGACGGCGCTCGGCGCCGCCTTGCTGGTCGACGTGCAGCAACGCCAATTGAAAGCACGCAGCTACCAAATGCACCATGCCTTTTTAGGCCCCGAGTTCACCGAGTCCGAGATCGAGCAGTTCCTGACCTGGTCGAAGCTGCCGTATAGGCGATTGGAAAACGTCGCCGAAGAAACCGCTGAAATTCTCGCCGACGGAAAGGTCATCGGTTGGTTCCAAGGCCGCATGGAGTTCGGTCCACGGGCGCTGGGTGGCCGTTCGATTCTCGCTTCTCCGATTCCTGCGGACATGCAAGCCCGTTTGAATGAGATCAAGGATCGAGAGGACTTTCGACCGGTGGCGCCAGTCGTCATGGAAGAACACGCGCAGGATTGGTTTGTCGACGCACGCGTCTCGCCGTTCATGTTGTTCGTGTACGACGTCGCGGCAGACAAGGCTGGTCGCATTCCCGCAGTCAAACACGTCGACGGGACCGCTCGCATCCAGACCATCAACCGCGAGCAGAATCCCGCTTACTACGACTTGCTCGACGCGTTCTATAGACGTACCGGCGTGCCGGTGCTGGTGAACACTTCCTTCAACACGCGCAGCGAGCCCATCGTGTGCACTCCCCGCGACGCTGTGGAAAGTTTTTGGACCAGTCCCTTGGACGCGCTGGTCATCGGGCCGTTCCTGTTGGAAAAGGTGAGCAGCCCGGCCAAGAGTGCCCCACGGCGAGCTCGCGTGGCGCTGGAAGTTTCTTGAGAGGAGATCGAGAAGATGACGACTTTGGTCGCCTCGATCGTCATACCGACCTTTCGCCGCAACGATCTGCTGGCTCGTTGTTTGGACGCAGCATGCGACCAGACATTTCCCGCGGATCAGTATGAAGTCATCGTCGCCGACGACGCGGCGGCGGAGGACACGGCCCGGTTGGTGCGGCAGTATGACCAGCGCTGGGCGTGTGCGGTGCGGTACGTGCCCGTCCGCGGATCGCATGGCCCGGCCGCAGCTCGCAATGCAGCCTGGCGAGCGGCGAAGGGAGCAATTCTGGCATTCACCGATGACGACTGTGTTCCCGACTGCGGCTGGTTGGCCGCGGGAGTCCGCTCGCTGGAGGCGGGGCCAAAGGAGGCGGCCGCGTGGGGACGGCTGGAAATGCCACTGCCGCCGGAGCCAAGCGACTACGAAAGAGATGCCAGCGGGCTGGCGGAGGCGGTCTTCGTCACGGCGAATTGCTTTGTGACTCGGGCCGCGATCGAGGAGGTCGACGGCTTTGACGAACGCTTCGAGGTCGCCTGGCGCGAGGACAGCGATCTCTATTACTCGCTGCTGGAAAAGGGGGTGCCGATCGTTCACCAGCCCGACGCCTTGGTCGTGCATCCGATTCGCGCGGCTCCCTGGGGCGTCTCGCTCAAACAGCAGCAAAAGAGCGCCTTCGACGTGCTCTTGTACCGCAAGCATCCAAAGCTCTATCGGCAACACGTACCTCCATTTCCCCTGCTCTACCTGGGTACGGTCGGCGCGGGGCTGAGCGCCCTGATCGGCTTGGCGCTGGGCCAGTTCGCCTGGTCGGCGGCGGCCGGAATCGTCTGGTTGCTCTTGACCTTGCGATTCGCATTGATGCGCTTAGCCGGCACGAAGCACTCGGCCAGCCACATCGCCGAGATGTTGTTGACCTCTGCGCTCATTCCCTGGCTGGCCATCGTTTATCGAGCGATCGGCCTGTGGCGGTTCGGCTCCCTGCGCGTCGGGCTCTAGCGGTTTGCGCCACGCAGCGAATTGCTAAAATGCTGCGCTTTCCGGCAGCCGGGCCGAGCGCGGGGCCGGGCGCGACGAGTGAAGTTCGTTTGGGCCTTCGAGAGACAAGCAGTACAAATGGGATCGAATTTTGGCGATCGCCTGGCGGAAAGTGTGACCTCCAAGCGCTCGGCCGTGTGCGTGGGACTCGATCCGCGCTGGCACAGCTTGCCTGCCGTGCTGCGTGGCAAGACGTCGGAGCGCGATTGGGTCTCGGTCGCGCAGATAACCCAGCAATTCTGTTATGAAGTCATCGACGCGGTGGCCGATCTCGTGCCGATCATTAAACCACAGGCGGCGTTCTTCGAGCAGTTGGGGCCGGCGGGGATGCAGTGTCTGGCGAGCGTCATTCGCTATGGTGCCGAGCGCGGGCTGTTGATTCTGCTCGACGGCAAACGCGGCGACATCGGCTCGACCGCCGAAGCGTATGCGGAAGCGTATTTAGGCGCGGACAGCGCCTGGGGTTGCGACGCGTTGACGGTCAATCCGTTCCTGGGCGAAGACACGCTCGCCCCCTTTACCGGCCGCTGTGCGAGCTCTGGCGCCGGGATCTTCGTCCTGGTCAAAACATCGAATCCGGGCAGCCGCTATCTGCAGGACTTGCCCTGCGATGGGGGCCGCGTCTACGACCGCATCGCGTCGACAGTCCAGTCGCTGGCAGCGAGCAGCCGCGGGCAAGCGGGCTACGGCGACGTCGGCGCGGTGACCGGAGCAACCTATCCCGAGCAGCTCGCCGAACTCCGCCAAAAGATGCCCAATGCTTGGCTATTGATCCCCGGCTACGGCGCTCAAGGGGCGGGAGCCGCTGAAGTTCGCGCGGGCTTCGACTCGCAAGGACTGGGAGCGATCGTCAATAGTTCCCGAGGCATCATCTTCGCGTACGGGTCGCCGGAAACAGCCGGACTCGAATGGCAAACCGCCGTCCGCCGCGCCACCGAAGAAATGAACAGCCAACTAGCGAGGTGACACAGCTAACTGGCGAGAGAAACGGTTTACTATGGATGGCGCCCACAATAAACCGGTCTCCCCCTCGCCCCGCTTCGGGGAGAGGGGGCTGGGGGGTGAGGGGAGGCAGTACGGCAACGCGTCGCGTTACCCGAACTAGGCGATTAGGCAGGTTCCTGACAGCCGAGACGGCTGTCCTACTTTGTCTTGACCGGGCTGGTCTTTATTGGGTAATGTAATCGCGCTCTGGACGGCTTGGCTCGAAGGATTCGAGTTTTGGGCGCAAGGGGCATCAACCCATAGGCACGCTTGCGTGCGTTCACCCGTAGTTCGATCAAGGAAGATCGCCATGAGTTCGACCAATCACGCTGCACCCGCTCCGGTTCCGCTGCTCGACGTCAATCGCGGCAACCACGAGCTTCGCGATGAAATTCTGGCGGCGCTTACCCGCGTGGTCGATAGCGGCCGATTCCTGCATGGTCCTGAAGTCAGCAGCTTGGAAAGCGATGTCGCCGCTCTGTGCGCTGTGCCGCACGCGATCGGTTGCGCTTCCGGTAGCGATGCGCTGCTGCTGGCGTTGATGGCTCTCGATTTGACCTCCGGTGACGAAGTCATCGTGCCCAGTTTTACCTTTTTCGCCACCGCTAGCTGCGTGGCTCGTTTAGGCTGCAAGCTGGTCTTCGTCGACATCGATCCGAAGACGTACAACATGAGCCCCGCGGCCTTGGCTGAGGCGATCACGCCGCGAACACGGGCTATCATCCCCGTTCACCTTTTCGGCCAATGCGCACGCATGGACGAGATCTGTCGCCTGGCGCAAGAGCACGATATTCCGGTTATTGAAGATGCCGCCCAAGCGATCGGCGCCGCCTATCACGGCCGACCGGCTTGCAATTGGGGCAGTATTGGCTGCCTGAGCTTTTACCCGACCAAGAATTTGGGAGGCTTTGGCGACGGAGGCATGTTGACAGCCAGAAACGACCAGATCGCCGATCGCCTTCGGCTGTTGGCCGCCCATGGCATGCGTCCGCGCTATTATCACCAGGCCATCGGCATCAACAGTCGGCTCGACACCGTGCAGGCCGCTGTCCTCGGCGTCAAACTGCGGCGGCTCGGCGACTACACCAGTGCCCGCAAAGCGAACGCAGCCAGGTACGCTGAGCTGTTCGCTGAATCGGCTTTGCAAGACGCCTTCAGCTTGCCTTACGAAGATCCCGCGGCCAATCACGTTTGGAACCAGTACGGGATCCGAGTCCGACACGGCCAGCGCGATGACCTGAAAAGTTTTCTTCAGCACAACGGCGTCGGTTGCGAAGTCTATTATCCCGTGCCGCTGCACGAGCAGCAGTGTTTTCAGCACTGCGGCACGCCAAAAGGCAGCCTGCCCGAGACCGAGCGGGCGGCTCGCGAAATCCTGCACCTGCCGATCTATCCCGAGTTGCAAATCGACGAACAGATTCGGGTCGTCGAGACGATTGCTCGGTACTACAAAGAGCAGTACCAGCGGCACGCCGCCTGAACTCGCACGCGTGGTAAAGCGCCATTTGCCACAGACTTGACACCGCAGCTTAACGAGAAGTAAGCTTGCGACTGGTTAAGCTTTCTTGCTTCCAGCGTTGCGGGCCACTTAAGCGTGTCACCTGAGCCGAAAATTCGATCGCGAGGGGCGTCGGGGAACTCAAGCCGGCGAACCGCGCGGGAGCGGGCCAGCAGATCTGCGCCTCGAGCGCCTGTAGACCGGCAGGCTGCTGCCCGGACAAGTTCAACTCACGGCTCGAGCGGCGCCGCGCCTTGGATGCGCCTAATTGCCCACCCGGCGACTGTACTCATCGTGGCGAGCCTCTATCTGACGCCGGTGGTGTACCGAGGTTGGATTCCCCACGACCAAGGAACGCTTGCGCAATGTGCCGAGCGACTGCTGGCCGGAGAGTTGCCCCATCGCGACTTCGACGCCATGTACACCGGCGGTTTGACCTGGCTCAACGCGTTGGCGTTCGTCCTCTTCGGCGTCAAGCTCTCGTCGATACGCACCGTCTTCTTGCTTTTCACGCTGGGCTTCGTCGCTGCCTTCCACTGGTTAGCGAGGAAGATGCTTTCGCCGGGTTTAGCGGCGGTCACGACTTTCGTGGCGATCGCCTGGAGCGTTCCTAATTACTTCGCCGCGATGCCCTCGTGGTACAACCTGTACTTTGCAGTTTTTGGAATAGCGGCTTTAGTGAAGTATTCCGAGGATCCGCGACTGCGGTGGGTCTTGCTCGCGGGACTCTGCGGTGGCCTCAGCATCCTCTTCAAGATCACGGG
>JBQCJB010000161.1:0-3006 GCA_051953155.1 Aureliella sp.
TGCAGAGAATCTGCTGGTAGACATCGTAGGTCAGCGAAGCGGAGCGGTCCCAGTCGAACATGGACTTCACGCGAGCCAGGGCGGCTTGGCCGAGCGAGACCAGGCGGCCGCGATCACGGCTGAGTTCCTCGAAGGCTCGACGGAGGGCGATGGGGTCTTCGGGCGCGACCAACCGGCCGCACGTGTCGTCGATCTGGAAGGGAATGCCGCCGACGCGCGTCGACAGCACCGGCCGGCCCGCCGCCATGGCTTCCAGAACCACCAGAGGTAACGTGTCGGCTCGCGATGGGAATACGAACAGGTCGGCATAGTGATGCAAGGCCCGGATCTCGACATCGCTCAGCGCGTCGGTAAAGAGCACGCGCTGGCCGGGCTTGACCCGAGCCACATAGGCTTCGTAGTCGTAGTCGCGCTTCTTGCCGCCGACGATCAGGCAGTAGGGAAGGTCGCTGCCCAAGAAAGCGTCGAGCAGAATGTCCAGCCCTTTGTTGCGCGTATGATTGGCGAGGAAGAAGCACACGGGCACATCGGGGCTCTTCGCCAGCGGCAGCGAGAACTTGGCACACACGGCGGCCAGCGTCTCAGCGGTCGGCTCCGGGAAAAACGACTTTTGGACCCCGTTGGGAATGACGACCAGTTTGTCAGCCGCGACGCCCCGCGCCGCCAACAAGCCTTGATCCTGCGGCGCCAAACAACAGATCTTGGCGGCATGCTCAATAACATACTGAAGTGGCCGAGTCACGAAAAAATGGCCAGCCAGAGCTTGCACGGGATTCAATTGGTAGGCTGCCTGCATGCCCAGGATTTCGACGAAGCCATGCGTCGTTAGCACATACGGCTTGCCCAGTCGCCGGCAAGCAACCGCGATGCGGCGCATTTCCAGGGCCGGCAGCGCGTTGTGGATGTGCACCAGATCGTACGAGCCGACCAGAGTTGGAATGTCGGAGCCGTAGAACAGCGTGCGGTACTTGTTCGGCAACCAGCCCTCGGTGAAGTCGAGCGGACTGGTGGCTCGCCGCCGCAGTACGCGCACCGGACCTTGCCACTGCGTGCTCGTCTCGTCGGCCATCAGCGCTACGTCGATTTCGCAGTGCTGGGTCAGAGATTGCGAGATGGCGATCGCTGCGTTCACCGCGCCGCTGGCGCTCAAGTGGGGTGGGATGACGATCGCGGCCAAGATCTTCATCGGTAGCGTTCGATCCACTGCGGGGGAAGATCGGGCTGGCTCCACAAGTCGACCAGCGCCTCGCGAATCATCAGCTCGGGCTGCCAGCCGAACTGCTGACCTATGCGCTGGATATCAGCCGCTAAAAACGGACGATCCGATGGGCGCATCCGCGCCGGATCGGCCTCGACGCGAAAATCGATGCCGCTGATTTCGCGCAGCAGTTCCAGCAGCGTGGCCACGCTGATGGACTGGCCGGTGCCGAGGTTCACCGCGCATGTCTCGCCCGGTTCGACACGCCCGGCGGTAGCGACGGCTGCGAAACCGCGAGCCACATCGCTGACGTGCACGTAGTCGCGTTTGGCGTCCAGATTGCCCAGCCGCAGCGTCTGCCGCCCCGCCTGGAGCTGCGCGACGATCTCCGGCAACACGTGCGGATTGGTCTCGCCCGGTCCGATGACGTTGAACAAGCGCACGATGCAAGCTGGATAGCGACGCTGCTCGGCAAAGTAACGCACGTAATCGCAGCCATGCTTCTTTGTCCAGCCGTAAACATCCGCTGGCTCAATGGGCGAGCGGAGTTCGTCGTGCGGCGTCTCCTCGGGACGATAGACTGCTCCCGAACTGGCAAACACCAGGCGACAGCCTGCCGGGCAGGCGGCCGCAATGTTCGCCGTGCCGAGCACGTTAGTCGAGATGGCCAGCTCCGGATCGGCCTCGCATTCGGGAATGAAATGGATGGCCGCCAGATGGACGATCGCTTCCGGCGCGAAGTCCTCGATCACTTGCCGCAACCGCGGCAGCTGACGAATATCCACATTCTCCCACCGCAGCCTCTCCAGCTCGGTCGCGGTAAAACGGGGTTGGCCGTATCGTAGATTGTCGACGACGCACAGTTGGTGGCTCGACATCAGCAACCTACACAGGCTGCGTCCGACGTACCCGTTGCCACCGGTCACCAAGATCCGCATGTTGCCTCACCGACTACGCCAGCGATGGGACGACCAAAAGACGACTATCCTAATTCTGACTTGGCAGAAAAAAAGACCAAGCGTCATTAACTGTCAGTAATTCACGCCGATGCAATCGGAGAGCAGCCAACGGAAATGCCCAGCCTCGCCCAGAGCACTGAATTGAAAATGCTCCGCCCCAGTCAGGCAAAAGTCGTGTTTCTGGTCAACTTCGTTTCGCCGAATCTGGTCGAAGTTCTCCGCCAAGTCCAGCAGCGGGCGGGCAGTCTGCACATTCTTGCCTCAGTGCCGATGGAATCCAACCGGCAATGGAAACCCGACTCGGCCGACCTGAACGTGATCCAGCAGCGGACCTGGACGCGGCGCCGCGAGGTCGTCCATCCGGGCGGTTACACTGAACAACAGTTCATTCACATCCCGCTCGATACGTTGCGGGTGCTGCGACGCCTCCGGCCCGACTGCGTTGTCTCGCTCGAGATGGGCATGCGCAGTTTGCAGGCGAGCTTTTATCGACGAACCCACCGCGGCCGTTGCGCGCACGTGTTGGCCGTTTACGGATCGCAACGGAGCGAGGCAGGGCGGGGACCGGTGCGCCGCTGGCTCCGGCGCCGCCTGCTCGCAGCCGCTGACATTATCACCTACAACGGCCCGAGTTGTCGTCGTTACTTGCTCGAGCAAGGCGCGCGCGCGCAGCGGCTGCGGCCTTGGGATTACGCTTGTGATCCACGCAAGGTCTATCGTGGCGAGATTGCTCCGGTCGCTGCCGGGCCGTTGCGTTTACTCTCGGTCGGACAACTGGTCGATCGCAAAGGCACGTTGCCCGCGGCCCGGGCAGTGCGGAGCTGGGCCGCCGCGCATCCAGAGCGGGCT
>JBQCJB010000162.1:0-2172 GCA_051953155.1 Aureliella sp.
CGCTCGCCAAGGATCCCGAGAACGGTTTGTATTGGCGCATGAACCGACGGCGTCTGGATTTCGAAGCCTTGCGCGATTCGGTTCTGGAAGTCACTGGCCAGTTGGACCATCGCGTCGGAGGACCGAGCGAGAAGATCCACCAGGCTCCCTACTCACACCGCCGCACGGTCTACGCATACATCGATCGCCAAAACCTGCCGGGCGTATTCCGCTCGTTCGACGTGGCCAGTCCCGATTCGCACAGCCCTCAGCGACTGCAGACCACGGTTCCGCAGCAAGGTTTGTATTTGCTCAACAGCGGCTTCATCGCGGAGCTGGCTCAGAGCCTGGCCGGACAGGTTGTTACGTCGCTGGCTGCCAGCGATGACCAGCGCCGCATTGGCGAGTTGTTCGCGCGGATCTTGGGACGGGCTCCCGAAGCGCACGAGTTGGCAGCTGCTTTGGAGCTAGTCCGAAGTGCCAAGGGGGCTGTCGAGCTGCCGGCGGAACGGTGGATCTGCGGCTATGGCGAATTGGACGCCGAGGGAGGCCAGCTGAAATCCTTCGCGCGTTTGCCGCACCGAACGGATGCCGCCTGGCAAGGCGGCCCCAAGCTGCCGGATGAAGCGCTGGGCTGGTGCATGCTCAACAAAGATGGCGGGCATCCTGGCAGCGACTTGCAGCATGCCGTCGTACGCCGCTGGACCGCGCCGCATGAGGGCGTGGTGACGCTTCGCGGCAAGCTGGCCCACCGCAGCGACCAAGGGGATGGTGTGCGAGCGACGCTGATCTCCAGCAGCAGTGGTCGGCTCGGCCAGTGGACGGCCGCCAACGGCGAAGCCCGCACGGTTGCCAGCGATATCAAGGTCGCCGCAGGAGAAACGCTCGAGCTAGTCACCGACTGCTTGGGATCTGTCCATCACGATGGATTCGAATGGAAAGTCCGCATCCAGTACCAGGGTGGTGGCGAGACGTACGATTCCAGTCGCGAACTGCCCGGCGTCCGTCCCGAGCCGCTCAACGCTTGGGACCAACTTGCCCAAGCATTGATGGCTGCGAACGAGTTCGCGTTCGTCGACTAGAGCATGCCGTAGGCGGCGAAGTAACCGATGGCTGCAATGGTCATCGGAATGCCGTAGGGCAAGAGCAACATGCGGCTCTTGCGCGCCTGGGCCATGTCGTACAACTTGTCGGCATCGCGGACCGTGTTGATCTCGTGCAGGATCGCTTGGGCCTGCGTGTAGTGTTTCATCCAGTTGCCGCTCCAGGCAATTTGGCAGAGGGCCATGATGCCCCCGACGACCGTTGTGGCCACGAAAATCCACAGCGTGTGCTGCACGCCGACGAACGCAGCGATACCGGCCAGCAGCTTGACGTCGCCTGCACCCATTCCGCCGATCAGGTGCAAGAAGAACAAGCACGCGAAACCAACGAACGTCGCCAACAGGCTCAGCCCCAGCCCAAGGAAGCCACCGACCGCAAAGCTGTAGATCCAGCCTGCAACGATCAGCGGGTAGGTGATGCGGTTGGGAACCTTGAGGTACAACCCGTCGATGACCGCGGCGACGACTAGTGTCGCGGACACGGCCCACATGACCCAGTGATCACCCAGATGTGATACGATTTGTTCGAGCGACATTTTTCAGAGGTTCCCGTGTTCCTAGATTCCCGCGCGGGACTGTTTGACTTGGCATAATGCGTCGCGCACTGGTGTGGTGAGCGCGGCGACGTTCGAAGCTGGAGCTGCGCATGGTTCAGCGAAGGTTGCAGACCCAGACCAGCAGAGTTGCCGCCAGGGTGCCGACGCAGCACAGCATTTCCCACAATCCGACCACGGATTCAATTGGCAACAAGTTCAGCAACATGATGGACCATTTGGCTTCGAGGGCTTAAAAGTCGGATTGGCGACCGGCGGCATAGACCACCGATCGCACAATCTGCATTTTTTGATTCGCACGGTCGCTATCGACCGGCTGCGATTAACCACCGAGCTGGTTAGCCACGTTGGTGAAGGTCGTGTTGGCGCGGCTGCCGATCGAGGTGATCGCGCCCAAGCAAACGACGATGATCAGAGCGAGCATCACAGCGTACTCAACCGCTGTTGGGCCGTCTTCCGACTTCAAGAAGCGATTGATCTTCGAGGCGAAATTCTTCATGGGATCTCTCCGAGGGAAAAGCTACCCAGCCGCGTCG
>JBQCJB010000163.1:0-2898 GCA_051953155.1 Aureliella sp.
ACGTAACCGAGTCGCTGTTGGATCAAGGAGGGGCAGTCCCGTCGGAAATCGCCAGCAGCTTTGATGCAGCTGGCTATCCGTTGAGCGCCGGCGTGACGGTCTCGGTGGTGACGCCGGGCGAAAAGTGGGAAGTAATCGACGGGAAAAATGCGTTTGTCATCACCGACGAAGGCAGTCTGCTAGGTGTTACGGCTCGCGGCGATCTGGCTCAGCTCGAGCAGACCATCCGCATCGAGGCGGGGGCCACGGTCTATCACCGGTCGCTGCCCAAAGAAATGCTCAACGCAACCACGGACGTGATTATCACCACCGATGGCAAATTCGTGCTGCGGGCGGATGTGAATTTTCTGGGCGGCGCGATTAAGTCGTCTGCAGTGTTCTATTCGGACTTGAGCCACGTCGCGGAGGGAGACGCGACGCTGCTGATGTATCTGAAGTCGCCCAGTCCCATCCTAGGTCCGTTTGGTTCACAAACGATCTGGGGAGGAGTCCATTTCGGCTATGTCGACGCGCAAGGCAATCCGGTTCCAGTCGACATCGACAACGTCGATCTTGCTCAAACGCCGTTGCAAATCGTTGTCACCGGCGGCGCGGCGCTGTCGCTGGGAACGCCTGGCGTCCCGGCGTCTAATGTCCAGCCGACGGACTTGCTGACTCTCTCGGTCAGCGGCAGTCTGATCATGACGGCGCGGCCCAACGAGCTGACCGTCGATGCCTTCGCGTCGCTGGCGGTCAGTGGACTGATCGACATCCCGGATATCGCCACCGCCGGGCTGTACTTCGTATTCTCCGAGACCGGCATTTGGGGCTCCGCTGAAGTAGGCACGAACCTCGAGCAACTCGAGAAGGCCGGAGTGTTCATTGATGCCACCGGCTACCTGCAGTTGAACACGACCGATTCGGCGAAAACGGTCTATCCGCGGCAGTCGGCGGACATCGACGATCGTGTCGAACAGTTGCTGAAGCCACAGAGTTTCGAAATCTATGCCGCTGGCAATATGTCGCTCGAGGTGGCCGGCGTGGTCTTGGCCCGGGAGGCAGGCGTCTTCGCGCTGCAGATTAGCAATGAAGGACTCAAGGTCTTCACGGCCGGCATTTTGACGGTCGGGCCGCAAGGGCTGCCATTCAGTCGTTCCTTCGAAGTCTTCGGGGCGCTGTTTATCTCGGAGGATGGTTTTGCGACAAAGCTGAGCGCGAAGGCGCATCAATCCAACGGATTGTACGACGCCGACCTCACCTTCAGTCTGATCATCAACACGACGGAATTGGATCAGGAGTATGTGCTACCGACGCGGCTGGTGGGTTGGCTGGAAGTTAATGCACCCGCGTTGCTGAGCAACGTCGAACCGGAAGGAGCGGTCAGGGTATCGGCCGGTGCTCCGCGGCGCGATGGCAGCTTCGGAGATCCAAGTCCGTACTTCGTGTTTACTGGTTCGGGATCGGTGACGCTGGCCAGCGTGGCCAGGGTCGATGGCGCTGTCTTCATTAGCGTCGACAAAGACGAAATGACCATCGACCTGGACGGGAAACTCGACTTCGGCCCGTTGCAGGCCAGCGCTCACGGCCTGGTTTATGTCCGCTATGACGAAGGGGTCGCGTTCCAGCTGGAGGTCGATGCCAGCCTGGATCTTGGACCGCTCAGCTTCCTGGCGTCTGCCAATGGCCATGCGTTCATGCAGTTCAGCAATTTGGATCGCGACTTTGAAAACATTCCGGCGAATACACCGTTGCTAATCGATATTGCCGGCGATATGAAGCTGCTCAACAGTTTTGAAGCACACGGGCACTTCCGCCTGGAAGATGCTGATGACCGCGTGAAGGTGGCCATCGATGGCAAGTTAGATGTCTGGTCGGGCGGGGTAACGGTCGATGTAAACGCAGTCGCCGATATCTATAAAGACAATCCAGGTCTGGTCCTGTACTCCGATGCCAGCTTGTCGGCGGGTAAGTTTTTTGGAGCCGGCGTCGATTCCAATCCCATCTTCCAGTTCCACGTCGGCTTCCATTTGGAGTTCAACACGCGCGCCAAGAGCAATGGCGTCTTGGCAGACCAGATCATCGTTGGCAATGAGTTGCATACGGTGCCGCGCGAGAGCCTGCAAGTGCGCATTGACGGCCGTGTCGATCTGTTCGGCGGCTTGATCAAACTGGATGGACAGGGAGCGATCAAGGTCCAGGATGGGCTTTTCCAAGTCGACGTCAGCATGAACGCCACGCTTACGCCGGTGCTGGAGCTGAACGCCCATGGCTTCTTCAGCTCCGACGGCCAGTTCTCCATCGACGTGGGTGGCTATGTCAACCTGGGTGTCGACGGTTTTGGACTATTCGGCAACGTAGGAGTGACGATCAGCTATTTGAATCAGCCGAATGCCTACGGCACGTTGGTCAAGACGCTGTATGTGCACGGTCATGCCAGCGTGGCCCTCAAGGCGTTTGGCGTCACGCTGGTCGGACTGGGCCTGGATGTCCAGTACAGCTCGGGGACCGGCGAATTTGGATTGACCGTCGACGTAGAAATCTTGGGCGCCCATATCCGACCGCACTTTACGCTGGGTTACGTCAAACCACCACCGCCTCCTCAGTTCGCGAGAATCGAAGGCGGGTCGCTGGTTCTCAACGTGGGCGATGATGCCGGCAGACGCAATATCGGTAAAGGCGTAGCCGACGAGTCGTACGTCATTAGCCAAACGGGCGATCGGATCAACATTTTCGCGTTCGGATTGACCGAGTCCTACAGCATTCATGATCAGTTCGGCAACACGCGATTCAGCAATATCGTAGGAGGTGACTTCAAGAGCGGCATTGACACGCTCGAAGTCCAAAGCACCGTCACCATGCCGGTCACCGACGTGAGGATGGGCAACCAAGTCATTGTTCGCAATTTAGGGATGGGACCCC
>JBQCJB010000164.1:0-4202 GCA_051953155.1 Aureliella sp.
TTCCCAAGGTCTCTCAGGTACTAGAAGTAGTAGGAATAGCCATGAAAAGAGAAACTTTCCTCTGCCGATACGCTGGAGATACCCTGGAGGTTCACAGAGGAAAAAGTTCAGACGGATCGTCCGAAACTATTGCTGGCACTATAAATAGGACCAGGTGGACTGACAAGCGGGAACCGATGGCTGGGCAGGCCTTGGTAAGAGATGCAGTCACCCAAGCCCGAGATTGCGTGCGGAGTTGAATTTGAGCGGGGCATCTACCGAGTTTTCCACCGAGACCGACGCGGCGTACCAGCTGGCGATCCGGGCGCTGTACGACCGGATCAACTACGAAAAGATTGGCCATCCCACTTACTCCGATGCCAATTACCGACTCGACCGCATGCGGCATCTGCTGGCTCGACTGGGCGACCCTCACCTCGCCGCGCCAGTGATCCATATCGCTGGCACCAAGGGCAAAGGCTCGACGGCTACTTTCATCGCCCGCATGCTCTCGGCCGCAGGCTATCGCACCGGCCTGTACACGTCACCCCATTTGCTTCGCCTGGAAGAGCGTTTTCAGATCGATCATCAAAACTGCTCGCCCGCCGCGTTCGTCGCGCTGGTCGAACTCGCGCGGAGCGCGGCTGAGCAGGTCGAAGCCGCCGGACTCGGCCGAGCCACGTTCTTCGAACTGACGACCGCCTTGGCTTTTCTCTACTTCGCCCAGCAGCGGGCCGAGGCCGTCGTGCTGGAGGTCGGACTCGGCGGGCGGCTCGACAGCACCAACGTCTGCCAACCGTCTATCACAATCATCACGTCGATCGGCCTGGATCATCAGGCTCAACTCGGTTACACGATCGCCGCGATCGCCGGCGAAAAAGCCGGCATCATCAAACCGCGGACCCCCGTCATCAGCTCGGCCCGCCATGCGGACGCTCGCCAAGTCATCACCGCCGCCGCGGAGCGTCTGGACGCTCCGCTGCGCCTGATCGGCCGCGATTTTGACTGCCAATGGCAAGCCCTGCCGGACTCAGGCTCGGCTCTCCCGCAAGGGCCAGCCGCCCGGCCCGCGCACCCAGACCAATTGGTGTCGCCCAGCGAGCCAGCGCATCCGAGCTCCGTGGCCCTCCAGAGGCCGCACGCGGCCCGCTGCGCGTTCCTGCCCAATTATGCTCCCTCGCACCTCGGACAATCGATTTGGCCCTTGGCGGTCCTCGGAGCCCACCAGGGGGACAATCTGGCGGCTGCTCTAGCGACGGTTGACGCGCTGGCTGAAATGGGCTGGCAACTCCCGCGCGATCGACTCGCCGCCGCCATCGAGGGCACCGTCGTACCGGCGCGGCTCGAGCCGGTTGGGCACCAGCCGCGGCGTTTGATCGACTCGGCGCACAATCCCGATTCGATCGCCGCCACGCTGAACGCGCTCGACGTGCATTTCCCCGGTCAACCGCTGACGATCGTGCTGGCCACCAGTCGCGACAAGGACGCCGACGCAATGCTGCGTCTGATCATCGGGCGTTGCCCGCGACTGATCCTCACTCAATATCACAGCAACCCTCGCGGGCTGCCGGTCGCCGAACTCCTGGTCGCGGCCGAGCGCATCAGCCAGCTCGCCTCCGCAGCCGATGGCCAACCGCCCCACGGCCCGGCGCACGGCCCGACGCAACTTTTCACGGCGGACACTCCCGCTGCTGCCTGGCAACTGGCGTCCAAGCTGGCTAGCCCCAATGAGGTCATCTGTGCCACCGGCAGTTTTTTCCAGGCGGCCGAACTGATGGCCCAGTAGAGAAATGGGCAACCAGCACGGCCGAAAAAACTTGCCTCTCCCTCCCAGAGTGAGGCTCGCAAAGCATGCCGACAGCGATACACTGAACTGGCGGCCTGTTGATGACTTTGTGCGGCGTTTATTCAGGTGGAACATTGGCACGTTACGATCACGACGATGACGAGGACGAGCGAGTCATGACGCTCGACGATCTGTTCGGTCCGGTCCCCGAGCCCAGCGAAGACGACATCCAGCCCGAGAGCACCACCCCGACCAGCGAATTCTCTAACGCCACGAGCTCCGCAGTGCCCGACAAAACCCCGAGCAAATCCCAACGCGTCCGCGATTACCTCGACGCCCATCCCGACGCCCGCAACCGCGATGTCGTCGAAGCCCTGGCTGACTACGGCGTGACGCCGGCCGACGTTTCCAATGCCAAGGCCCAGCAAAAACGCAAAGGGGACGGCCCGATCAAGCGCGGCCGCCCCGCCGCCTCTGCCTCGCCGGCCTCGGTCGCGAGCCTGGCCAGCGCGGCCGCGGCCGCCAAGTCGCGTCCTGTTGCAGCAACCGCTGCCAGCGGCAGCATTGCCATGAATGAAATCGAAGCCGCCCTGAACTTCGTCCGCGAAATCGGCTCGATCGATCGCGCCAAACAACTGTTGGTCATCATCCAGCAGATCCAACAGCTGTAAAAAATCGCCGCGGCCTCACGCACCGCCGACGTTCAGCGCGGCGGTGTGCCCGGTAGCGAAGGCTGCCTGGAAATTGAAACCGCCAATCGGCCCGTCCACATCCAGAATCTCGCCGGCGAAAAAGAGACCCGGGGCCAACCGGCTTTCCAGCGTGTGCGGATTCACCTCCTGCCGCCGTACCCCTCCCGCGGTGACTTCGGCCTTGGGATAACCCCGCGTTCCGGCCAACGGGACCGAGAGCCGTTTGAGACTTTCGATCAGTTTCAGCCGGCCACGCCGCGGCAACTCCGCCAGCAGCCGATCGCCAGGCAGCTCAACCTGCGCCAGCAGACATTCGCTCAGCCGCCGCGGCACCAGCGGCGCCAGCGCTGAAGCGAGGCTGCGTTTCCCGTGCGCGGTTCCATCCAACTGCGCCGCACAAGCGGCCTCATCGAGGTCCGGCACGAGATCGATCAGCAATCTCGCCCGATGCGGCTCGGCACAAGCTGAGATCGCCCCCGAGACATTCATCGCCGCTGGCCCGGAAAAACCGAAGTGCGTCCAGAGCAAACTGCTGCGGCTGGTGTGCCGCGGATCGCGAGCCGGCTTGCCATCGCCTAGGGCCGCGCTGACGCGAACATCTTCCAGAGTCAGCCCCTGCAGCTGGTGCACCCATGCCGCTGGGCTGAGCAGTGGCGCCAACGCCGCATGGGTCGGTTCGATCGTGTGCCCCAGCGCCGCGGCCCACGGGTAACCGTCGCCCGTCGTACCGCAGGGGGCATATGAAAGACCACCGGTTGCCAACAGCACGCACCGCGTCTCGAGCTCCGTTTGGTCGGCGAAAACGCGCCATGGGCCAGCCTGTTCACTCGGCCGAAAACCCGCCACAGCCACGCCGGTGCGGAGTTCGGCGCCCGCTTCGACCAGCCGCCGCACCAGGGCATCGCGGACATCCAGCGCGCGGTCGCTGACGGGAAAGACCTTGCCGGTCGATTCCACTTTGGTTGCCACGCCCAGACGATTGATCTCGGCCACGACATCCTCGGGCCCAAGGTTGTGCAGGGCCGGTTTGAGGAAGCGTCCCTGATTGCCAAAGGCATCCATAATGCCTTGGATATCGCAGTTATGCGTAATGTTGCAGCGACTGCCGCCGGACATCAGGATTTTCACGCCGGCTTTGACGTTCTTTTCCAGAACCAGCACTTTCAACGATCTGGCCGCGGCCGTACCGGCAGCCCACAATCCGGCCGCCCCGCCGCCTATAATGATCAGATCCCACACGCCTCGTTGCCCATCTGCCAAGACCAAATCCCACCCACCTTCGAACTGCTTCGATACCGACCAAGGATCCCCGACCATGCATCCGGCATGTTTTGCACGGCGAGCCCCGCTGCTGCTGGCGCTCGCCGCGTCGCTAGCGCTGGCCAGTCGCCCCGCGCGACCAGCCCCAGCCGCCGAGCCGATCGACTTCGACCGCGCGATCCGCCCTATTCTGTCGGACAACTGCTTCAGCTGCCATGGTCCCGATGGTGAGCAGCGGCAAGCGGACCTGCGACTGGATCGCCGCGAGGACGCCGTGCGCAGCGGCGCCATCGACGAGCAAAATTTTTCTGACAGCGCGATCCTGGCGCGGATCAACTCCAGCGATCCCGAACAGGTCATGCCGCCGCCGGAGTCGAACAAGCGATTATCGGCCGCTCAAAAGCAATTGCTCGCCCAGTGGATGGAGCAAGGTGCCAAGTATACCCAGCACTGGTCCTTTGTCCCGCCCCGCCGAGCCGAACTGG
>JBQCJB010000165.1:0-3917 GCA_051953155.1 Aureliella sp.
GCTGAATCTGCGGTTGGTCGCCGCAGGCCCGATCGACGAGGTCTTCACCAAAGACAACTTGCACAAGACCTACGGTGGCAAGTTGACGTTGCTCGAGGAAGTCGGTGAAGCCATGCGCCGCCGCGAACATCGAGCGACGCCATGAACGATTGGTGGTGGCGAGCGCTGACTCTCAGCGACTACAACACGCGCGTGGTGCTCTGCGGCACGGTGCTGCTGGGTATTGCTGCCGGATTGACGGGCGTCTATCTCCTGCTGCGCAAGCGGGCCTTGTTGGGCGATGCGATCAGTCATGCGACGCTGCCGGGAGTGGCGGCCGTCTTCCTGTGGACAATTCTGGCCGGCGTCCCCAAGACACTCAGCCTGTTGCTCCTCGGGGCAGCGATCAGCGGCACCTTGGGCGCCTTGACCGTGCTGGCTCTGCGCACTTGGGTTCGCCTCCGCGAGGACGCGGCCCTGGGTATTGTGCTGAGCGTCTTCTTTGGCGCGGGCGTGGCGCTCACCGGCGTCGTCTTGCGGATCCCCGGCGGCAATGCAGCGGGGCTGGAGAGTTTCATCTACGGCAAAGCGGCGTCGATGACGATCTCCGACGCCTGGCTGAGCGGTTCGCTAGCCCTGGGCGTGCTGATTATCATCGTGGCCCTTTCCAAAGAGCTGAAGATCGTGTGCTTCGATGTCGAACTGGCGCGCAGCCAAGGCTGGCCGGTTCTGGGGCTCGATCTGTTGTTGGTCGCGCTGGTGGTGACCGTGACAATCATCGGGTTGCAGGCGGTCGGCTTGATCCTCATTATTGCACTGCTGATCGTGCCGGCCGCCTCGGCGCGTTTCTGGAGCCACGACCTGCGGAGGATTCTCGCGATCAGCGCGGTGGTCGGCGGAGCGAGTTGCGGTGCGGGGACGCTGCTGAGTGCGAGCTTCGAAAAACTGCCTAGTGGCGCCACGATCGTGCTGGTGGCGTGCGGCTGTTTTCTGATCAGCTTTCTCTTTGGCCCCGATCGCGGGCTCGTCTGGCAAATCCTCCGCCATGGCCGGCTGCGCCGCCAGCAACAGCAGCAACATTTGCTGCGGTCGATGTTCGAGTTGCTCGAGTCGGCCGGCCAGCTCGAGGAAGGGCAACCGCCGCGAGCCAGCGAAGCCCTGGCGCCGCGCGCGGTGGCCGAGGAACGTCGCTGGTCGGTGGCCGCAGTCCACCGCGTCGGCAAGCAGCTGCAGGGGTTGGGGCTAATGAGCCTGCGGCCAGATGGAAAATTGCAACTGACGCCGCGCGGGTTGGTCGTCGCCAGGCAATTGGTGCGCGAACACCGGTTGTTGGAGCTGTACTTCATCGACCACACGGCGGTCTCGGAAGGGGGCGCGGATCTGGGCGCCGATTATCTCGAACACTCGCTGGCTCCCGAACTGCTCTGGGAGCTCGATGGCTCGGCCCGCGAAGTTGACAGCGGTCGGTTGCCCGCTAGCCCGCATCCGCTGCGTAGCCAACCGCCCGAACAACCGTCCAGTCCCGAGCAACCCGGCGGAGCGTGAGGCCTGCGATGTTTCATTGGTCATGGCAAGTCGATGGTTGGATCGTGGTGGCCGGCGGGCTGTGTTCGGTCGCCGCTGCGCTACTGGGCAATTTCTTGGTCCTGCGGCGGATGAGCTTGCTCGGCGATGCGATCAGTCACGCTGTGCTGCCAGGCTTGGCCGCTGCCTTCTTGTTGACTGGCCAGCGGCAAGGCTGGCTGATCTTTGCCGGCGCCGCGCTGGTCGGCGTGCTCACCGTCGTGTTGATCGAATTGTCGAAAGAGTTCGGACGCGTCGACGAAGGAGCCGCGATCGGCGTCGTGTTTACGTTCTTGTTCGCACTGGGGCTGGTGATGATCGTCCGCGCGGCCGATCGCGTCGACCTCGACCCCGGCTGCGTGCTCTATGGCGCCATTGAAACGACGTTGGTCGATCTGGTCGAGGTCGGCGGCTGGCTGGTCCCGCGGGCTGTCATCAGTCTGGCGGCGGTGACGTTGGCCAATTTGCTATTCGTGATCCTTCTCTACCGCCCGCTGAAGGTCAGCACGTTCGATCCGCAGTTGGCCCAGTCCCAGGGCATCTCGGTGCGAGCCATGCATTACGCCTTGGCCAGCCTGGTGGCGATGACGAGCGTGGCTGCGTTCGAATCGGTCGGCAATATCTTGGTGGTCGCCATGTTCGTCGTCCCGCCGGTGACCGCCTGGCTCTGGACCGATCGCCTGTGGTGGATGATCATTCTCAGCGCGGCGTTGGCCGTGTTGGCGGCGGTGCTCGGGCACGTCTCGGCGATCGCTGTGCCGGCGATGTTTGGTCTGCCTAGCACCAACACTGCGGGCATGATGGCTGTGGCCGCGGGAGCGCTCTTGGTCTTTGCCGCCCTGTTTGCGCCGGGCAAAGGTTTGATCTCGCGGGCCATCCACAGTCTGCGCGTCCAGCGACGCATCTTGAGCGAAGATTTGTTGGGCTTGCTTTATCGCAGCCATTCTCAAGGCGCGCCCAATCTGCCGGCGCGCGCACTGACCGACAAGCTGATCGCCACGCCCCTGCGACGCTGGTTGGCTCTTCGCCGATTGCAGCGCCGCGGCTGGGTCGATGTGGCTAGCGATCGCGTTTCGCTGACGGCTAGCGGCTTGGCTGTCGCCCAGAACGTCGTTCGATCGCACCGACTCTGGGAGCAGTACTTGGCGGCCGAAGCGGGCCTTCCCGAAAGTCTGCTGCACGAAGGGGCCGAGCGTCTGGAGCACTTCACCGACCGCCAGCTGCGCGAGCGCCTGCATGCCGAAACCAATGCGCCGGTGACCGACCCGCACGGCAAAAGCATTCCACCGGAAGCCAACGATTAACTCGCGACCGGTTGGTCCTCCAGTTCACTGATGCGCTGCTGGACTTTGGCGGCTTCTTTGTCGCGCTGCTCGTGCTGGAGCAACCGCAGTTCGTTTTCGAGCGAGCGGATCAGGAGCAGTTCATCGCCGGTGTGCTCGAGCTCGGCCTGTGCGGCGTGCAGCGCCTCCAGGCCGGGCTCTGTGTCGCCGATGATCAACTGGGCCAAAGCCAGATCCGCCAGGGCTTCGTTCTTGGTGGCCCACTGGACCGAGGAGGCCTGCGTCACGGCTTTGTTGAGAAGCTGCGCTCCTTGTTGGTAGGCGCCTGCCTGCAGTTTGAGACTGCCCATGGCGGCAGCGGCCGCTGCGGCGATTGCCGGTTCGGAACTGGCGGCCGGTCCGCTGAGGATCGCTGATGCGGCGGGCGTTTGCCCCATTGCCGCCAGGCACTTCGACTGCGCAATTCTCAGCCACATAGCATCGCTGCCACTGACGAGCGTCTCGGCGCGTTTGAAGTTCAGCAAAGCGGCTTGCATTTCGTTCCGCTGGAATTGAGCGCCGCCGATGCTGGTCCAGAACGCGACCTCGGGTTCGCATTCGGCCGAACAGCCGACCGTCTTTACATGCGAAGCCAGGTGGGACGTCAACTCGCTCGGCCAGGGTTTGTCCTTGGGACGCGTATGCTCGGCCATCAGCCAGAAGGCGACGTCGATCGGAGCGTCTGCTTTGGTAGAGGACAAGTGCAGCGTTACGCCACTGGACCAGGCTTGGGCTGAGATCGTCGCTTGGTCGCTGCGGCGGGCCGCTTCGGCCACCATCAACCACAGTTCGGCAGCCACTGTGGGATTGCCCGACTTGGTCGCCACTTCGATTGCCTGGCGGCAGAGCGATTCGGCCCAGCCGGTCCGCTGGGCGACCAGTTCGCGCAACCCGAGCAGCCGCAACGAGTCGATCTTGACCAGCGGATGATTGACCTCTTGAGCCAGTTGTTGCAACTGGGCCGCCTTGTCGTTGCTCGGGTCGGCGGTTTGCAGTTCGGCGGCAAAAGTGTTGCGCAGCTCCTGATAGGGCTTTGCAACCTTGGGCTTGTCC
>JBQCJB010000166.1:0-2030 GCA_051953155.1 Aureliella sp.
ACCGTGTCGTAGGTAATTACTACGCAGACCTTTTGATCGAAGGCAAAGTGGTCGTCGAACTGAAGGCGGTGAAGGCCTTGATTCCCGAACAGCAGGCGCAGGTGATTAACTATCTGAAAGCGACGGGGCTCGAAGTCGCTCTGCTGGTCAACTTTGGCAATCCCAAACTGGAATTCAAGCGGCTGACGCGGATGAGGCAGCTGATTTAAGCAGTGTGTTGACTGGCCAGTGCTTCAAGCGGCCGGTCGCTTGAGCTATGGTAAGGTGGGTGCCAGAAGCGCCCAAGCTGTCGCACAGTCCCGCCCGAGAACTACTTCTTTCTTGTTACCGCTAGAGGAACTGTCCTATGCCTACCGCTACCGAATCATCGCGTCGTAGCTTTCTTCAAGGTCTGGCCGCCGCGGGATCGGTGGGCATTTTGTTGCCGTCGGCCGAGCGTGCCTTCGGTTATCAAGCGGCCAATGACCGCCCGGTCTTTGCGACCATCGGACTGCGCAATCAAGGCTGGGCGATCACCAGCAAGTCGTTCAAGTTCGCAGACTTCGCCGCGCTGGCCGACGTCGATTCGAAAGTCTTGGGCGAAAACGTCGCCAAGGTCGAGAAGGCGCAGGGCAAGAAGCCGGACGCTTACAAAGACTATCGCAAGGTCCTCGAACGTAAGGACATCGACGCGGTCATGATCGCCACGCCCGATCACTGGCACACGAAGATCGCCGTCGAGGCGATGAAGGCTGGCAAGGACGTCTACTGCGAAAAGCCCCTGACGTTGACTATCGACGAAGGCAAGCTGATCGAACGCGTCGTCAAGGAAACCGGACGCGTATTCCAGGTCGGTACGATGCAACGCACCGAGATCGACCAGCGATTTTTGAAAGCGATCGCATTAATTCGCGATGGACGGATCGGCACGGTCAAGAAGGTGACGTGCGGGATCGATCGCATGGAGGCGTCGCCGCCGATTCCTGCGGTCGCTGTTCCCGAATCGATCGATTGGGATTTTTGGCTCGGCCCCGCCCCCAAGGTTCCCTATCGAGCGCTGCCGCAGATTCGCGAAGGCTACGGCGGTGGCGTACCGCTGTATAGCAATTGTCACTACTCGTTCCGCAACTGGCACGAGTATGCCGGCGGCAAGCTGACCGACTGGGGCGCGCACCACGTCGACATCGCTTGCTGGGCGCTCGAAGCGACCGATACGGGGCCGAGCAAGATCACGCCGGTGACGTTCAAGCTGCCGGTCGAGTACAAGGATGGCTACCCGACGGTCGACGACCGTTACAACGCAGCCACTGAGTTCACGATCCGCGTCGACATGCCGCGCGACGTGGAAATGATCATCACCAGCGAAGGGGACAACGGCATTCTGTTCGAAGGCACCAAGGGACGCTTCTTCGTCAATCGTGGCAAGCTGACCGGCAAGCCCGTCGAAGAGCTCAAAGAGAATCCGCTGCCAGAGGATGCCGTCGAGAAAGTTTACGGTGGCCCGGTCAGCGCGAACCACACCGCGAACTTCATCGAAGGCATGAAGGCTCGCAAGCAGCCGATCTCCGACGTCTGGTCGCATAATCGCATGCTCGAGATTTGCCACTTGTCAAACATCGCCATGCGCCTCGGCCGAGCCTTGAAGTGGGACCCGGAGAAGCGCGAAATCGTCGGCGACGACCAAGCCAATGCGTTTCTCAAGCGAGAGAACCGCAAAGGTTTTGAGATCGACGCGTAGGAACCGCGATGCAGAGTTCGCAAGAAGCGAGTTCGCGCGAAGCGATGTCGAGTTTGGTCGGGGCTGCGCTGCGCGATGCACAGTTGAGTGATGCACAGTTGAGTGATGCACAGTTGAGTGATGCACAGTTGAGTGATGCAGAGTTGAGTGCGGGTGCGGGGGGGCCGGGCCCCCCCCCCCCCCCCCCCCCCCCCCCGCCCCGCGCCCGCCCCCCCCCCCCCCGCCCCGCCCCCGCCCGCGGGGCGCGCGCGGGGGCGGGGGGGGCGGAGCCCTTTGGGGGGGGGGTCGCTGACGAGTTGCGGGCCGTTCAACG
>JBQCJB010000167.1:0-9813 GCA_051953155.1 Aureliella sp.
ATCGCGCTCGCGTGGATAGTGCGTGTGCACGATCGAACCGATGCGGTCCTTCAACTGCGGAATGACCTTGCCGCTGCGGTTATAGGTGCTGGGGTTGGCCGAGAAGAGTATGAAGATGTCCAGGTCGAAGCGGATCGGATAACCCCGGATCTGCACGTCGCGTTCTTCGAGAATATTGAACAGGCCGACTTGGACCAGTTCATCCAGTTCGGGCAGTTCGTTCATCGCAAAGATGCCGCGATGCATCCGCGGGATCAATCCGAAATGCAACGCCTCCTCGGCGCTCATGCTGACCCCGCCGGTCAATTTCGACGGATCGATCTCGCCGATGATGTCGGCGAACTTCGTCCCCGGGCTCAACCGCTCGGCATAGCGATCCTCGCGCGGCCACCAGGCGATCGGAATATCTTCGTCGGCATGCTCGGCGACGAACTGTTTGCCGAGCGTCGTTATCGGATGGAAGGGGTCTTCATGCACCGGCAAGCCCGGGACGTCCAGGTACGGAACCTCCGGATCGAGGAACCGCACCAGCGAACGCATCAAGCGGCTCTTGGCTTGCCCCTTCTCTCCCAGAAACAACATGTCGTGACCGGACAGGATCGCGATGTTGGTGTCGGGAATGACCGTGTCTTCGTAACCGACGATGCCCGGGAACAATTCCTCGTCAGCTGCTAGCATTCGGGTAAAGTTGTCTTGCATTTCGCGTTTGACCGTCTTCGACTGCCATCCGCTCTCGCGCAAGTCGGCCAAGGTTGCCGGACGGTTGAAGGTCTCGGTCGCATTCGTCTTATTCATATCGTGTCATCCAGCCCCAGCGGTGATTCAAAGTTCGTGTCTGATGTGTCGTGGGTTCAGCATGTCGTGCTTTTGATTGTAGCGGAGCGCCTAACCGGCAAGTCAAAGCTTTGGCAACGCACGCGGAGCGACAATTTTTACAAACTCTTACGCCGGCCCTAGTTAACGCGTTCCCGCGCCGCCAGTTGCCGCGCGGCGGTGCGAATTGACAGTTCCGCCCGCGAGCGGCCCGATCGCGATGCCGCCACTTGCAACACAGGCAGCACTGTCGAACATCAGCCGAGTTCTTCGGGCAGTGGCAGAGTGGCAATCCACCACCGCGCCCAGTCGCTGGGATCGGGCGGATTGTCCGGCCAGCTCTTGGCCGCGAGCGGCATTCGCGCGCCGCTGACGTAATCGACGACCTCTCCGGCGATCTCGCCGCGTATCGTCGCAAACGGCAAACGCTGTTCAGCCGGCGGTTGCGCAAAACCTGCGGCCGTCAAAAGCGGTTGCCGGGCGAGCCAGTCTGGCAACTCCGATTCGGTCAGCGTACTGTCCAGCGGCATGGCTCGCAGGGCGCACAAGTCGCGCGCATGGTATGCAGCCTCTGTCACGTACGTTCCAGCCACCGAGCTGAGCAAGCCAGCGATCGATACTCCCGAGACGATGCGATAGTGTTCGAGGCCCGGGACCTCCGCAATCTCGTACTGCCACTGGGTGTCGAGGCATTCGAGCAGACTGTGGAAGAAGAACATTTCCGGTTCGAGGTTGGTTTTGCGATAACGCGCGCTGGCGTGTTCCGCGCCCAGCCAGACATCGCTCGGACGGGATAGCGATTCCATGCCGAGCAACCACCGCCGCGGTTCGGCAGCAGAACGCAACATGCTGTCGGCCAGCCGCAGATGGTCGAGCAAGTGCTGCGCGAGCGTATCGGTCGGCATATCCAAATGAGCGGCATCGCTCTCTTCGGTCGCAATCGACTCGCGCAAGTCCTCTTCGGCCATCCACTGCCGCAGCATCCGCCGGGAGCCAACCCCGCGGCCCGAGGTGCTGCTGCGCTTGACGGCGGACGGGCTGCCCTGCATGGGCGTCAGTCGCGGCCGCGATTCGAGCGACAAGCGGTACCGCGCCGACTTCAACAGATTGTTGCAGTGAAAGACCTGCTCGTGCAGCGAGTAATAGGCGACTTGATTGCGGGTCATCTCCGCCGCCGATTCGCTCGCCTTCAGCTTCACCGAAGCGGCCGCCAGTTCGTTATCGAAACGTTTGACCATCGGCGCGGCGACTTCGACCAGTTCCTCGAGCGACATGCGGGGACGCTGAACCGGAGGCTCGAGCTCGACCAACGGCAGCGCGTCGCATTTCAGCTGCGCGTCGCGCCGCGAGACGCGCATCAGTACGGGCGACTGGACGGCCAGTTCCGACAGCTGGTCGGCCAGCGGCTGCGCAATCTCGCTCTCCAAGGCGCGGCGGACGGCGCGGGCTCCTAACTGTTTGTCGAATCCGACTTTGACCGCGTGCTCGAGAGCCGCCCGCTCGACGCGCACAAACACGTGCCGCCGCTTCAGCCCCTCGCGGGCCAGCAGCTGCCGCAACTGGATTAGCACGATCGATCGGATGTCTGCCTCGGCCAGCGGACGGAAGGCGATGACTTCGTCGATGCGATTGAAAAACTCCGGCCGAAAGAAGCGTTCGGCTGCGCGGGTATAGGCGGCGGTCTGGTCGGCCCCTTCGGCGTCGAAGCCGAGCTGCGTGCCGCGGTGCGTCGAACCCAGATTGCTGGTCAGAATAATGATCGAAGAGCGAAAATCGACGATTCGCCCGCGGGCATCGGTCAGGCGTCCCTCGCCCAGTACCTGCAGCAGATAATCGAAAACGTCAGGGTGCGCCTTTTCGATCTCGTCCAGCAGTATCACCGCATGGGGCTGCCGGCGCACCGCGGTCGTCAGCCGCCCATCCGGCGCGTCAAAGGTTCCGACCAATTGCTCGGCAGCCATCGGCGTCGTGATCTCGTTCATGTCGATGCGGATGATGTGTCCGATGTCGTTGAACAGCAGTTCGGTCAGCGCTTTGGCCGACTCGGTCTTGCCCACGCCTGTCGGACCGAGGAACAGGAGCACGCCGACCGGTTTGTCACCGGGTTGGAGTTTTTGTGTAAAGCGAATGACGACCCGCGCCATGGCGCTGACTGCTTCCGTCTGGCCGATGACTTTGCGAGCCAACGCTTCCTCGATCTCCGCCTGGTCTCCCAGGTTGCCGAACAGCAATCGCACATTCGTTCCCGTCCGCTGATGCAAATGCAGCAGCAGGCTCGACGGCGTAACGACGCCGGCCGTGTCGCTGACCGCTTTGACCAGTTCGATCGCTTTGCCGGGAAAAGCTCGATCCGGCGCCAGCACTTCTTGCTGCCGAATGGCCAGCGGTACGACGGCTGGATGGAAGAATGCGTTCTTGTGGGCTTCGACGCGATGCGTTGCCACCAGCAGAACCGGCAGCGTATCGTCGGGAGAGAGGCTGGGCACGTGCACTAGATGGAAGCGGTCGGCCAGGGCGCGGTCGCGCCGCCGCAGCACCGCGAGCTCTTCCGGAGTCGCCTCGCCGACGATGCGCACGCGATGCTCGGAGAGGAAGCTTTTCAAGACATCCGCCGCGCACAGTCGGCTGTCGCGCGTCAGGCCTGCTGTGTACAGCCCGACCAGATCTTCAAAGTACAGCACGTGATCGCGCTTGTTGGCCTCGCGAAGGATCGCCAGCCAACGTTGTTCCCACTGCCCCAGGTACATCATGCCGCTGACGAGGCGCTGCGGCGAGATCCACCAGGTCTGAGGTTTGGCGCCGCGGCGGTCTTGATAGCGCTCGAACCGCCGTTTGACGCACTCATGGAACACGGCCGTTTTGCCTACCGCGGCTGGGCCAACGATCAACACTCCTTGGCGATCGCGGCGCTTGAGCACGTGATCGATCTCGTCGACGATTTCCTTGCGGCCGATGGCGGTGCCGAACTCCGAGACCAGGTAGTCCAGGCACTGGCCGACTTTGCTCAGTTCGTCCGCGCCGCTGACCGGGGCTTGTCCGAAGAGGGCGGCCAGGATGTTTTTCAAGGGCTTCTGCGTGCGGACGCGGCCTTCGACCTCGATCTCCAGCGATTCCAGCCAAGCTTCGCCTTCGATCGAAAGCGAGGCGAGAGCTTCGGCGTTGCCCTCCTTGACCTGCTGCTGGCACCACTGCCCGATGGCTTGGGCGGCGCGTTGGTCGAGTTCGGCGAGGCTGTCCATTTCGAACACAACCTCGGGAACCGACGTCGCCAAGCCGACGAAGCGATCTCCCAACGGTATGGTCACGATCATTAGCGTCGCCCGCACCGTTCGATCGCGGAGCGTCAGCGTCAGACGCACGAGGGTGGCTTTCATCTCCGCGCTGAACAGCCACGGTGCCGTGCGTCCCGGTTTGCCGGCCTCGATCCACGACTTGGCCAGCTTGCGCGCTTTCGCAGCCAGCTTGGCCAGGGCCGCGCTGAGCACCGCATCGCGGGCCGTGCAGGCCGCCCCGCGGAGCGTCGAGCAGCTGTAAATCGTTCGGCCTTCCTCTCGATGCGTCGTGACCGCGACGGCAAGATTCAAACGCATTGTCCAGTCCTCGACGCGGCCAAGGCAGCTGTAAAGTAGAATTGAGCTGCAAGTACTTTTCGAATGTTCTTCACAGGACCTCAAGTGGTGCCGACCCTGACTTTACCACGCCAAATTCGCCGCGTCGCCTGCGCTCTGGCGCTGCTGTTGCCAAGTTTTCAAGCCGCCGCGTCCGCTCAGAGCCCTGACAAGTCGCCAGCGGAAGTCAGCGGGTTCGAGCTGACATTTCCCGCAATGGGAACGATACTGTCGTTCCAGGCCTTCAGCGATGACGAGACACGCGTCGAACGCGTTTTCGGCGAAGCCCGGCGCGAGGTCCAGCGCCTGGTCGAAATCCTCAGCGACTACGGAGCCGAGACCGAAACCGTGCTGCTCTCCCGCCCCGAGAAGGTCGGCCAGTGGCAGACGGTTTCGCCGGAGTTGTGGGAGGTGCTCGAGGTTTGCGACCGTTGGCACGATTTGACCGACGGGGCGTTCGATGCCAGCGTCGGGCAATTGTCGGTCCTATGGCGCAAGGCGCGGAAATCGAAAACGCTTCCTTCCCGCCAGGCCATCGATCAAGCCCTCGAGCATTGCGGCTGGCAACACGTGCACCTCGACCGAGCCGGGCATCGCGTCAAGCTGGACATCGAGGGGCTGAAGCTCGACTTCGGAGCCTTGGGCAAAGGCTACATCATCGACAAGGCGTACCAGCGGCTGGCGGCCGGCGGGCTGCCGATGGCCTTAGTACGGGCCGGCGGCGATCTCCGCTGCGGCGATGCGCCGCCGGGCAAAGCCGGCTGGCCGATCGAAATCGCACGGCTGGCCGGCGACGACGACGAGGAAAATCCTCCGCGGCTGTCGCTGGCCAATGCGGCCATATCGAGTTCGGGCGATCTGTATCAATTCCTGGAGATTGACGGCCAACGCCGCAGCCACGTTCTCGATCCCCGCACGGGCATGGGCGTCCTCGGGCCCAGGCTAGTTACCGTCATTGCTGCCAACTCGACCGAAGCCGACGCCGCCGATACAGCGCTGTGCGTCATGCAAGACGCAGCCGCCCTAAAAGTCGCGCGTCAGGTCGGCAACATCGAGGTCCGCATCGCCTCGGTCTCGCAGGCCGACGGCCAATCGCTGATCGTCCACACCACCCCTGGCTTCGATCCAAAGTAGGACAGGCCTCCGGCCTGTCTAGCGAACCGCTTTCCATCCCATTTCCAGCCATCCGTCTCAGCCCTCCGTCTCAGCCATCCGTCTCGGCCTGCCCAGCCATTCGAATCAGCCATGCAGCTCGGTGGGATCGAGTCCGCCGCTGGCGGCGAAGCAGCGGAGTGCGTCTTGGGTGGCCTCGACGTCGTGGACGCGGAGGATCTGGACGCCGCGAAGAGCCAACGCCAAAGCTACGCCGACCGAGCCGGCCGTTAAATTGCCGCTCTTGTCGTGCGAGAGCTTGCGAATAAAACCCTTGCGCGAATGGCCGACCAAGAGCGGTCGCCCCAAGCTGTGAAAGCGGTCGCAGTTGCGCAGCAGAGCCCAGTTGTGCTCGTGCGTTTTGCCAAAGCCGATGCCAGGGTCCAGGCAGATGCGCTCGGCAGCGATGCCAGATGAAAGCAGAGCTTGATCTCGCTGGGCCAGGTAGGCGGCGATGTCCTCGACGACGTCCTCGTAGCGCGGGTCGTCTTGCATCGTCTGGGGCGTGCCTTGCATGTGCATCGCGCACACGCCCGCCTGCGAGCGCACGGCCACCTCGATCATCTGCGGGTCGCCTTCCAAGCCCGTGACATCGTTGATGATCTCCGCTCCGAGCGCAAGTGCAGCCTCAGCCACAGCGGCTTTGGACGTATCGATCGAGAGCGCCGCCGAGACGCGACCGCTGAGCGATTCGAGGATCGGCGTGACCCGCGCGAGTTCTTCGTGAACGTCGACCCCTTGGCTGTACGGTCGCGTGCTTTCGCCACCGATATCCAGGATCGACGCGCCCGCATCCTCCAGCCGCAGCGCGTGCTCGACGGCCAACTGCCGCGAGAAGAACTTGCCGCCATCGGAAAAGCTGTCGGGCGTTACGTTGACGATGCCCATCAGCATCGGCAGCGAACCGAACTGCAAGGTGCGCGAACGCAATTGCCATGTGGTGGCTCGCGATGCCCAGGCGGCCGAGTTTGGGCTGGCCGAGGTCGGGCTCATGTCGCAGTCGCGCTCAGCGGGAACAGGGCCGGCAGCAAGCTCTGCGGCGAGAACTGGGTTTCGGCGATGAACAAGCAGCCGCTGAGCGCCGCCCCAGCCTGCCGCTCGGCCGGCATGTGTTCGATGGCAGTCGTGATGACCAAGTGCACGCGCCCGTCGCTGGTCGGCAACAGCAGCGGACAAGTGTTTTGTGGGCTGGCCGGCGTCCGCCACGAGAATTCCAACTGGCCAGTCTGCAGGCTGTACTGCTGGGTCAAACCGTAGGGGGCTTCGTCGGGATTGTAAAAGCTGACGATCGCGCTGCGGCCGTCAGGCGTCAGCGTCATTCCGTCGGGAAAGCCGACCGCATCGGCCAGATCGACGGCCGTGGTCGCATCGCCCAGGCGACCGGCATCGATGTCCAGATCGTAGCGCACGACTTTGCGGGTCGGCGTATCGATATCCAACAGCGCCAGTCGGCCACTCGAATCGGCCAAGATGCCTTTACCGTTGCTGCAGATCTGGTCGCTGCGCAGGCGGATCAGTTTTCGGTCGCGACCGCGATAGAGATAGAGGCCTGCCTTCTTGGTCTTGAACTCCAGGTCCTTGGTGCCAAAGATCAGGTTGTCGCGCCATACGGTGCCGTCGTTGACGATCGTGTTCTCGACGTCGGCATCGATCCCAGTGCAGAACGGAGCCCACGCGCCGGAATCGATATCGAAGATGCCCAGCTCGCGTTCGGCGCCGACGACGAACCTGCGCGTGTTGTCGGTGGGCTTGGCAAAGCCCGGGCGGCCGGGCAAGCGATAGGTCTGGTTCTTGCCGCCGTCGGCATTAAAGATGCTCTCGAAAATATTCAGCGAACCGAAGCGGGCGTCGGCCCCGTGCTGGATGCCGACCCAGCTGAATCGTCCTTCGCCCAGGAGGGTCGGTCCCTCGGGGAGAAAGCGTTGGTCGCGGTCGGGCGGTTCGAACAGGAGGCGGGCTTCGCTCCACTGTGCCATGCTGGCTCCTTGCGGCTCGGCGAAAGGTCTCGGCAAAAGAAACAGAATTCGTCGCTTTGGGAATCCAGCTAACCATAACCGACCGGGTCGGGCGGTCAACCAGTGCCGGTCTGAGCCCGCTCGAGCGTGCGAGAATCTGCACGCGTTGCATGCACGTCGCCCGTGATTAATAAAAAAAGTTTCTCCCTATCAGAAATGAAAACGCTCGGGAACCTTTCGTCGCAGGGGGGTGTCTATTGAGCGGAACAGGTTTGAGCCTGCGGCAACATGATTACCGTTAGCGAGAGCTTGTTGGTGAGGTCCTCTCCCATGGCCTCAATGGCTGGTAATGGACTGGAAATTCATGGATGAAATTTATTTTTCGCGCGCCAAATAAACGACGCCTTCGTGCCGAATTAGGAGTGGTCAAGTGGGCTTCCGCGAAACCTACAGCGGGCCTACGGTGTTTAGTAGTTAGCCCCACTCGTTACCTCCGTTACCGAGTCGAGCTGCCCGAAACCGACTGGTCCCGCCTGCGTCAGAACATCATGGTTACCTCGTTACTTCCCAACCCAACATCCTCCGCCACCACTCGCCAGAGTGGCCCGCCGCTCGCTTCTGAATTTCGCCTGCTCGGTTTGCGTCCGCGTGAAGCTCGCCTGGACGTGATTCGCGGAGCGGTGCGGGAGACGGCCAGCGACGTGAAAGAGGCGGAAGGGCCTGGGGCGAGCGATGATGGCCAGGTGGCTCGCGTCGCGGTGGCCGGTTACCGCTTGCTCGACCCGCGTCGCCGCGGCACCTTGTTCGAACGCGTCCAGTTGCTGCTATGGACCGACGATGAAGCCGAGGCCCCGGGGGCAGCCCTCTGGGATGTCCCGCTGGAAGGCGACAAGCGCGACCAGCAAGCCCAGGCTCAACACAACGGGCCAGCCGCATTCCAGGCGCCGCCTCAGGGGCAGGGTTTCCAGCCCAGCCGCGACGCTGAGGAAACGCAGGCCGCTTTAGAACTCTTTCGATCCATGCGCAAGCGCGACCGACGCGCCACCGCTCTCTGGATCAGCATCGCCGCTCTGGCGCTGAGCTTGGCATCGACCGTCGCTTTGGTCGCCGCCTACGTCTACTGGTAGATCGCTATCCGCGACGCATGTGCGCCCAGTTCGCTGGCCCTCTTCTGAGAAGCTGGGTTCCCGCTGGGGCTCGGTCGTGACCATAATCATTGAGGGCCGAACGGTAAGCCAGCGCGCGCAGGGCGTTTGTGGCGATCAGTTTGCTTGCGCTGGTTTCGTTGACCTTCGACCGATCGACAGGAGTCCAATGGCAATGCTATTTCGAGTCTGGTTGGCCATGGGGCTAGTGGGGGCCATGCTGGCGACGCGTGCCGGCAACGCCGCGGGCATCGACGAGTTTGCGGGCATCAAGGTCATCCACACCCTGCCCCGCACCAGTTTCGAACTGGAGCGGGCGCATCGCAGCAGCAGTTCGGACGCCTGCGAGCGTATCGCGGAAAAACAGTCGCTCGAATTGACCAATTTCTTGACGATTCTCACCGAGCGCGATCGTCGCGAAGCGGCCCGCATCCGGCCGATGCCCACGGCTCGCCAGAGCGTCCTGAGCGTCGGACTGACGATGGATGCTTCCGACCGCGCCGATTTGCCGACGGTCAGCCGCGGTTCGATTCTCGACTATCTCGACAGCAACTACGTCGCCATCCAAGTTCGCGTTCGCCGCGACTTGCTCGACCGCAAACTCTACTTCCACCATCGTCCGTTGGCGGTGACTGCCCAGTTCCGCGGTTCGAGGATGACGCAAAAGTTCGAGCCCGTGGTGGCCAACGCGATCAACGACTTCCACAGTATCGGCTTGTTCGCCAAAGAAGGTGCCACGATGGCGCCGGAAAACTTGCGGACGCTGGTGCTACTGTTCAAGAACTCGGTGATTCGCTCGGGAGCTCGCACGCGCGACCAGTTCGAATTTGCATTCATCCGCGGCAAGGAAGGCAAGTCGGACACGCGGCTCGATTCGCACGTGTTCGTGACATCGCGCGATCGGTCGCAGTTAACCTATTTGAAGCCTTACTCTCCGCCGACCAGCCCCAATGCGTGCAGCATTCGGGGCAGCATCGTGATCACGGATTTCGATTCCTCGGGCATCTATCCCAAGGAGAGCGCCACCCGCAGTTTTCGTCTCGACGCGCGGCGCACGTTTCCGATGAGCAGCATCGAAGCGTACTGCAAAGAGCAATCGCTGGTCGGCGGACTGTATGACAACCTCGACCAGGTGCTCGA
>JBQCJB010000168.1:0-9417 GCA_051953155.1 Aureliella sp.
TCTCCTGTAGTGACGAGAGAAGGGGGTTGGGGGAATAAGGGCCTGTGTACGGAAGAACCCAATGATATCCTTTTAGCGCCGACGTCCGAAGAGACGCATCAACAGCAAGAACAGGTTGATAAAGTCCAGGTAAAGCATCAAAGCTCCGATGAGTGCAATTCGATGCGCCTGACGTTCGTCACCACCCATAGCGCTTAGACGTTTGATCTTCTGTGTGTCCCACGCTGTCAAGCCGATAAAGATCGCGGCCATGCCCGGCGGCGGCGCTGCCGAGTTGCGTTCGTCAGTGAACGCGAATACCGCCATCGCCAGGATCATTGTCCCGAGCATCTCCGCGAGAAAAGCGACATGGTGCGGCAGCCGCGAACGCATCCGTGCATGTTCCTCGGCCGAGTAGGGTTCTTCGCCGGCACCCAAAGCGCCGGGGTTGGGATAGTACTCGCCGTAGCACATCGCCGTGATCTCGCTGCCCGGCTCGCCGCGGGTCACACCTTTGATGCGCTCGAGTTCCGCCAGCTGTGTGCCGAACATGCAGTAGAGAGTTGCTGCAGCCAAGAACGCTCCGGCCACTTGAGAGACGATGTAGGGCAGCACGTTTTCGCGAGGAAATCGGCGCCATAGGGCGAGCGCTACCGTCACGGCTGGATTGATGTGAGCCCCGCTGATCGCGCCGATCGTATAAATCGCCAGCATGATGGCGACACCCCAGACGATGGCGACTTGCCAAAGTCCTTGTTGGGCGCCGAAGGCCACGGCGGCGTGCACCGCGCCGCAGCCGAAGAGGATGAGAATAAACGTGCCGATCAGCTCGGCGATGCACTGTCCAAAGAGCGTGGGTTGAACGGATTTCATAGTGGAAAAGTTTCTCGCCTGTTCGTTCGGAAAAGGAGCTGCAGCATCAGGAAGTCATGGCGCCGGATTATTGTTTTTCCGCGACGCGGGTCAGCAGTTCAGCCAGCCCGCTCGCTTTGTCGAGGTCGACCTTCTCAACCAAACTGAGCAAGCGTTCCGTCTTGGCTGGCAATTCAGGATGCAGATTCTGCCAGACGATGTGCGGAATCAGCGGATCGTCGCCCGAGTGCGCCAAGACGTCGACCCATACCGCCAGGCGGTCGAGGTCGTTCATCTTCCCAGCGGCGATCGCCATCTGCAGTAGAACGTCGGGCGAGGAGTCTGCCGCCATGGCCGCAATCTTTTGCGCGAGAGGCTTCGACGTCGGGTGCAGTTGAGCTCCACCGCGTACCGCCCATGCACGCACTGCCGCTTGGTTGTGCTCGCATAACTCGAGAGCGGTCTTTTCCGACAGGGCTCGTCCCGACAGCAGCGCGAACATTGCGTGCATCCGCTGTTTCAGCGGCGTATCGGCGCCGCGGACCAGGCCTTCAAGTTGGCCAACGACATCAGCGCAATTCCGCTCACCTAACAGCCGCGTCGCTTGCTCGCGTATCATGACGTTCGGATCGCCCAAGGCCTCGACTAGCTGCGGGTTGCTGACGCTGGCCAGGTCGGTGCGGGCCGACGGACGCTTGCCATAGACCAGCCGATACAGTCGGCCGTGGCCGCGATCGACTCCCGCAGGATCGGCCGAGGCGTCCTGATAGCAGTGGAAACGATCGTACCAGTCGAGAATATACAGACATCCATCGGGACCGATCTTCTGTACGACGGGCATGAACCACACGTCGTGCGCGCTGAGCAGATCGTCTTCGCCACCGGCCTGATACGTCGATCCGTGGCGCTCGAGCTTGTCGACGTTCAAGCAGCTGCCGTGCAGATTGCCCATGACCAGCCGATCGCGATACGCTTCCGGATAAGCAGGCGTATCGATGTACCCCAGCCCGCAGTAGGCTGCCATCTGATGTTTGTGATCGACGATCGAACCGATCTTCCATGTGTATGGCGGATAAGGGCCGCCCTGGCGATGGTAGTATCCGGTCTCGGTCAAGTGCCAGAGGTGGTCGATGACGCATGCGCTGACAAACGCGCTGCCCAGCGGATCGAAGGCGATGCCCCAGGGATTGCTGGTGCCTTCGCAAAACAAACTGAACTTGCGCGTCCGTGGATCGATGCGGAACATGGCGCACGTAAAGTCGTAGGTGCGCTCTGGCGTGACGACATGCGATGGATTGAACACGCCATTGAGCCCATACAGGTAGCCGTCCGGCCCCCACGTCAAATTGTTGGGCAGTTCATGCGTGTCGGCGCGGCCGAAGCCGGTGGCGACCACCGTTCGCTTGTCGGCTTTGTCGTCGCCGTCGGTGTCTTCCAGAAAGAGAATATCGGGACTGTTGGCGACCCACACCCCGCCGTAACCGACCTGAATGCCAGAAGGAATGTTCAAACCCTCGGCGAAGATTTTGACCGAATCGACGCGGCCATCCTGATCGGTGTCTTCCAGAATCTTGATGCGGTCGCGTCCCGGGCCCGGTTCGTGTCGCGGGTACTCGAAACTTTCGGTGACCCAGATGCGACCGCGCTCGTCGAAGGCCATGGCGACCGGGTTGAGCAAGTCCGGCTCTGACGCGACCAGTTCCACATGGAAGCCCTCCGGTACGGTCATCTTCTTGATCGCATCGGCTGGCGAGAGTGGCGGTCCTGGCGGTTCTTTTTGCGTCCGCGGAATGTAGACCTTGATTTCGCCCTTGGATTGCTGAGCCGGGCACGCAGGGGCCAAGAGACTGATCGTCAGGCCTGCCAAGATGAAATGCTTAAGACATTGAGCTCGCCATGCCCTGCGCATGATAGTGCCGCCTCCGAAGTCTAGATGTGCCGAAGCGTGTATTGAACTTGAGCATTCTAATCGCTGACGAGGTGCGTGCCAGCGTGGCAGCGCCGGGCCGGGATCAAGCCCGCAAAGATCGCTCTCTCGATGGCTCGAGAGCCTCTGGTCCAGCTTCAAAACGAAACGCTTGCAGCTACCCGAACAGAGGCGGCCTATCGGGCATCGGCGGAAAGGCCGCTTGCAGCGCTTGGCCAACGGTCAGCAACGTCGACTCGCGAAACAGGGCAGCCGTCAATTTCAAGGTGGCGGGCCGGCAATCGGCATCATCGATCTGCTCGCTGCCCATTGCGACGACCAGACTCGGATGACCACTGAGATTGGTCAGTGTCAGATCATCGGCGGCCAGGACGACATCGACGGAGCGCAGTGCTTGTTCGGTCTCCGCCACTAACATCGTCCGCAATCGGCTCGCGCGCAAATAATGCACGGCCGAAATGAATTGCCCTTTTCGAAAGGAAGCCGGCCACAAGCCCATGTCGGCGGCGGGATCGCTGCGCAGCAGGTCGTCGAACATCGTAGTCGCTTCGACGCCCAGCATGACGGTCATCGCGCTGAGCGGAAAACGTGTCGGCAATTCGATCTCGACCCTTCGGGCACCTTGCGCGAGCAACCACTCGAGGGCCGCGTTCTCTAGGGGCGAGAGCTTTTTTCGCGTGGTGCCAATAGTCAGTCCAGTGAGTGAGCGCGATTCATTCCACTCGAACGGACGGTCGACCACACTGGGATCGCGGCCGTCGCGCCCGATCAGATGCGAGAAGACCACGGCTAGATCGTCAATTCGGCGAGCGATCGGTCCCAGTTTGTCGAACGACCAGGCCAGCGGCATACAACCGAAGCGACTGATGCGGCCATAGCTCGCACGCAATCCGCTGACTCGGCAGCGGACGCACGGCGAGACGATGCTTCCAAGCGTTTCGCTACCGATCCCGTAACTGGCCAGGCCTGCGGCAACTGCTGCCGCGGTACCTGCCGACGAACCACTGCTACCTTCGTCGGGATTCCATGGGTTGCGCGTCGTGCCACCGAACCAAACGTCGCCCCACGCCAACGCGCCTAGGCTGACCTTGGCCAGCAGCACTCCGCCGGCGCGTTCTAAACGCTCGGCCACCGTCGCCATCACCGGTCGCACTTGTTCGCGGTACGGCGCGGCGCCCCAAGTCGTCTTCCATGGCGGCACGGCGATCAAATCCTTGGCGACCCAGGGGATGCCGTCGAGCACGCCGCGGCGGGCGCCACGAGCTCGCCTTCGGTCGGATTGCCGCGCTTGTTCGAGCGCCGACTCGCGCAGCAGCGTCACGATGCAATTCAGTTTGGCATCGGCCCTCTCGAGCCGTTGAAGATAGAGTTCGGTCAGGTCGACGCTCGACAGCGAACCGGACGCGAGCCACGCAGCCTGTTCTACGAGGCTCGCATAGGCTAGATCGACTTCGTCGCGCGGTAGCGGCCTGGGAGGTAACTCGACGGAGTGGATAGGCGTGGCGGGAACACGTTGGTCGCGTTCCTCGGCCACGCGAACTTTTTCGTCGGGCTGGGCAAAGAAGTCGGGGCGAAAAATGCAGGCTGGTGGGACGTCCGCGTCGCAGGGCACGCTGCGAATGCGCGCCAGATCGTTCAAACTTTTTTGAAGGTCCTCGGCCAGCTGGTCGCGCTGCGGATCGGACAACTCCAGATCGGCGATCCACTCCGCCTGCCGAATCATCTCCGCAGTAATGCTGCCGCTGTCGGCGGCCTGGGCAGCTAGCGCACGTGCGAACGGTCCGGCGGCGAAGCCTAGGCTGCCGAGCATCGCCAAGACATGACGACGTGAAAAGGTTGAACCTGCAGCGAGCGGCTGATCGCTCGCGTCCTCTGGCCAAGCTTCGTCGTATCGACTGCCAGGGACGCGGGAAAAGCCAGACTCGCTCACAGCAGTCACCTCATTCGTGGCGTGGAAAAGCTTCTGGCAAGGTGAAGGCGGAGCCAGACGCAAAGCGCAGCGGTTCCGGTTGCTGCCGCGCTCCCGAAGCGTACACATACACCGAACCGGCGCCGAGGACGCGGGCTTGTTTCTCCGAAACGACCAAGCCGGTGCTCTCGTCGATGCCGATGCCTACGCGATCGGGATGCTGTTGTACGGCCGAGGCGAGCCGTTCGTAGCGGCGACGCTGCGAGAAGTGCTGGTCGATGATGGCGCCAGGTAGCAGGTCGAGCCCATTGGCGATGACCGGCTCTTGTCGGCCGCCGGAAATCATCACGCGCGAGGCGAGGGCCGAGCCCGCGCTGGTGCCGCCGATCACACCGCCACGCTGGACGACGCTCTTGAGTTCCGATTCCACCGGCGTGCCAAGATAGCGTTCCGCCAGACGCCGTTGGTCCCCACCGGAAATCCACACGGCTGTGGCTTCCTGCAGCGGTTTGACGAAGTCGACGTCGTTGTCGACTTGCTTGCGATCGCGGGCATGCAGCACGCACACGTTTGCCCACGGGAATCGCTGCCACTGGCTGAGCGACGGCTGGTAATCACCTTCATCGGCTGAACTGCTGGCACTAGGAATGATTACCAGCGAGCCTTTCTGCGCGTGCCCCATTTCGAAAAATGTTTGCAGCAGCGTTTCGGGCAGCGGTCCACCGCCGCAGAGCATCAACGCGCCGAGCATGCTGCCATCGGCCTGGTCACGCGATGTGTCGGCTGGGGAGGCTGGGATCGCTGGGCGGCTGGCCGAGGCCGTTACTACCGCGGTGCGGTCGATCGCGGATGCACTCGCCGTCGTCACGACTGTCCGCTCCGGGGATTGTCCGCTGGTCGATCGCACAGTCAGGCTCGCGATGCACAGACCGATGGCGAGAATCGAGGTTGCCCGCATTCAAGAACTCCTTCTTTTTGGGCTCGGGTCGCAAGCATTCATTACCTGCGCCACATGGCATTCAGCAAAACTCAGGACACTGCCGAGAGCTGGCTGATCGAATCGCGGCTCCGCCCATGTCTGCGGTTAGCGAGCCGAACAGTTGACTCACGACTGGGAAAAATTTCTCCGGGAGTGGGGAGTTTTTCTCGGCTTGTGGAGAGTTTTCTTTTTCTCGGACGCTTGCGAGATCTAGTCTCGCTCTAGGTGGAGAACTTCTCTGCCGGGGGTTGCAGAGTTGCTCGGTCGGGCGGTGATCTTTGAGGGAGGCTGTATTGTGAAAGGACCCTCGCTCCGATGCAATACCGATGTGCGCCCTCAGGCGGCCCTCGAACTGCGGGGGACCCAGTGCCCTACGCGTTCAGCCCAACGGCGCAGCGTGCGCGAATTCTTGAAGGCCAGCCCTGAGTAAAAATGCTGGTTGCGCCAGCGCGGCGTGAGCTTGCAGGGAGGCGCCTGCCAGTCCTGCGCGGCGACTCGCGCGGCCATGACGGCCGGATGCGTACCGGCAAAGCGCTCGCAAGAACGCACGTCCCACCCGTAGCTTTCGCTGCTCCACTCCGAACCGGGCTGGACCGCGCGTCCGTCGTAAAGACTGCTAAAGAAATCCATCTTGGCGGACATGCGGCGCGGCGGTTTGACATGCCCGTAGTGGTAAACCCAGGCCCCCGACGACGCGGTGCGCATGCGGCGGCCATCGATGCGAAAGCCACAACCGTCGCCGTACGAGCGAGCGCCGCTGGTGCGCCGCACGATTCGCGTCTGACGACGGTACGGCAATGGATCGCGATAGTTGTAGTCGGCCCGGAAGTGATGGTAGCGGAACGACAAACCATCAATCGAAGGACGATCGATATGCCGGCGCATCGCGCTGTCGATGCGGTCCAAGTCGTTCTCGTGCAACACTTCGTCGGCCTGAATGTAGAAGCACCAATCGCCCTGGCAGGCGTCGAGCGCGAGATTGGTTTGCTGGGAAATGATCAGACCGCCGCTGCGGACCGCAGGATCCCATACCGTGTGCAGCAGTTTCAGCTTCGGAGAGTCGAGCGTTGCCAACGCCTCGACCGTGCCATCGTCGCAGTCTCCGACGGCGACGACCAGTTCATCGACCAGCGGCAAAAGCGAGCGCAGGCTTTCGAGGAATGGGTAGTCATAACGGATGGCGTTGCGGACGACGGAAAAACCGGAGACTTGCATGGATCGTGTTTCCTCGTGCGATTGGTCTTGCGCGGCGACAGTGGGCAGGGGGATGGCGGGCCAGTCGGCTGGCGGGCGAAACGCCTAAGCGGCTCGCCAACGCACGCCACGCTGCATGGCTGCCACCAGACTGCCGTAAACGGTTTCCACACCTAAGTCCCGCATGCAGCGATGGTGCTCGAGCGGGCAACTCTTTTTCCAGCACCCGCGACAGGGAATGTTCAGTCCCAATTCCGCTTCGGGCGTGTTGTAGGTCGTCGTCCAAGCCGGATCGGTTGGACCAAACAGGCTGACCACGGGCCGATCGAGGGCCACGGCAATGTGACGAGGTCCGCTGTCGGTCGAGACGACGGCCGCGGCGCGAGCCATGACGGCTTTGGTCAAACCAATCGGCAAATGGTCGACCGCGCCCATGCTGCGAACCTGAGGATGGTCGACGCGAGCGGCCACCGCATCGGCGTCAGCCCGTTCAGAAGGTCCGCAGTGAAGCAGAACCTGCCACGGGTGATTTTCGGCAATGCGCCTGGCAAGGTGCTCGACGTGGTCGGCCGGCCAAAGTTTGGCAGCGCCCCACGCTCCACTGGAATTGATGACGACGGTAGAGCAGGAGCTGGAAAAGCCGATCTTCTGCCAGAGTCGATCGGCCAGCTGCTCGTCGCTCGCTTCGACGGCCAGATTCATCCGCCGATCGCTCGCGTCACCGCCGACCACTTCGGCCAGCCGCAGATAGTAGTCGATCGCGGGGACCGGTATTTTGTGGCCGGCGCGGCGCGGTACCGACAAGCGATGCGTCAGCAACCAGCCACGACCATCGCGAGCGTAACCCACGCGCATCGGGATTCGCGCGAGATAGGCGACTGCGGCCGTCCAAACCGAGTTGGTTAGCAGCACGATCGCGTCCAGATCCGCCGAGCGCAATTGTTTGACCAACCGCGACCGTTGCCGCAGGCTTCGCTTGCTGAAGACGATTTCTTCGCTGCAGCAGGAGCTGCCGCGCAGCAACTGCGAAACGACTGGCTGCATCACACCGACGACCGCTCCGCGGCTGCCGGCCAGTTTCGCAAGCGATCGCAGCGTCGGCGTCGCCATCGCGGCGTCGCCAACCCAACTGGGCATCAGCACGGCTATTCTGTTTGTCACGCGACTTTCCTCCTTGAAAGCGTCGCTATCCTAGCGTTCAGGCGTCATCGGTCACAAGATCAGGCGCCGTCGGTCACTGAATCAGACCTGCTCGCGCAACAGCGGGAACAAGATGACGTCGCGAATGCTGCGCGAATTGGTCAGCAGCATTACCAGGCGATCGATGCCGATTCCCAGTCCACCGGCTGGCGGCATGCCGTTGCGGAGTGCTAGCACAAAGTCGTTGTCCATCTTGGCCATCGAATCCTCTTCGGCCTGGCCTTCGAGCTGCGTGCGGAAGAGTTCTTCTTGCAGCAGCGGGTCGTTCAGCTCGGTATATGCGTTGGCCACTTCCATGCCGTGCACGAACAATTCGAAGCGCTCGGCGACCGTCGGATCGTCCGACTTGCGCTTGGTCAGCGGGCAAATGCTGGCCGGGTAATCGATGACGAAGGTCGGGTCGGTCAGGCTATCTTCGCACAGCTCTTCAAAGACTTCGCTTTTAACGACGTCGGGATGTTTGCCCGTCGGGTCCATGCCCAGCCGTCGATGGAGCTGGGCGATACCCTCGGCGTCCTCGGGATCCAGCTTGGTCGACTCGCGGAACAGGTCGTTGTATTTGGCGCGGCGGAAGGGCGGCGTGAAATCGATCGGCTTGTCGTTCCAAACCACCTGGGTGCCCTGCCCGGTAGCCTTCAGCGCATTGACGATGATCTGTTCGGTCAGATCCATCATGACTTCGTAGTTGGCGAACGCCTCGTAGGATTCGAGCATCGTGAACTCAGGGTTGTGCCGCGGACTGATGCCTTCGTTGCGGTAGACTCGCCCGAGTTCGTAAACGCGTTCGATGCCGCCGACCAGCAGCCGTTTGAGGTGCAGTTCCAAAGCGATCCGCATGAACAGCGGCATGTTCAGCGCATTATGGTGCGTTAGAAAGGGCCTTGCCGCTGCGCCGCCAGCGATCGTGTGCAGCGTGGGGCCTTCGATTTCGCAGTAGCCTCGCTTGTTCAGCGTGTCCCGGACCGATTGCACGATCTTGGTGCGATTGAGGAAGGTCTGCGTGACCCCGTCGTTGTAGGTCAAGTCGAGGTAGCGCTGGCGTTGGCGGAGTTCTGGGTCGGTCAGTCCAGCATGCTTCTCCGGCGGCGGTTCCATCGTCTTGCACATGAAGTGCAGTTTTTCGGCGAATACGGTCAGTTCGCCCGTGTTGGTGCGTCCCAAACGTCCATCGACGCCGATCCAGTCCGCCAGGTCGAAATTCGACGCCAGTTCGAAATCCCCTTCGCCGACTTGCGCCTTGCCGATGAAGACCTGGATGTCGCCCGACCAGTCGCGAAGATTGATGAAGATCAGCTTGCCCGTCGGCCGCATCAGCACGATTCGGCCAGCCACACGGACGCGCGGGCCGATCTCTTCGCCGGCGCCCTGCTCGGCCTT
>JBQCJB010000169.1:0-4659 GCA_051953155.1 Aureliella sp.
CGGAGTCGATGAACCGCTCCGCCAGGTGATCGAGCAACTCCGGATGCGTCGGCCGTTCGCCGAGCTTGCCGAAATTGTCGGGCGTGCGAACAATCGCACGGCCGATCATTTGTTGCCAGATGCGGTTGACCATCACCCGCGCCGTCAGCGGATTTTCGGCCGAGGCAATCCACTCTGCCAGTTCGCGGCGCCCGCTTTGCTTCGTCTGTTCGCCGACGGGCGTTTGCTTGTCCCCGGCCAATACGACGGGAAAACGGCGCGGCACGATCACTCCTTCACGCTGATATTCGCCACGGAGATAAACCGGTGCATCGCCGATCCGTTCGCGATTGCTGCCGGGCACGCCTCCTTCGGCAATCGTCGCGACGGCAGTCCCGGCGATCTTCGACCGTCGCAACTCGGCGGCCTTAGTCCGCAGCACAGCAAGATTCTGCAAGTCAGCCGGCGACTTCTCCCATCCCTCCTTCTCCTGATCGGCGAGCAGTTGGTCGTCCTCGGCCTTCAGCTTGGCGAGTTTATCGCCGAGGCTTTTTTTAGTGGCGCTCGACGTTGCCTTGGCAAGTTGTCCGACCAGTTCGGCTCGCTCGGCGTTGATGTCGGCCAACCGAGCGGCCTGCGGAATCTTTTTGATGACGGCGGCGATTTCCGCCTCGACATCGGCGATGGCCGCGTCGAGCTTTCGGTTGTGCGCCGCTTGGTCGGCGTTGAGCAGCGACACTTCGACTAAGTCGTTTCCCAGGCGGTCGTCGGCAATCAATTTGCCGGTCGCAATGTGGCTGCTGAACAAGATTCCCGCCAGCGCATAATAGTCTTGCGTCGAAATCGGATCGAATTTGTGATCGTGGCAGCGGGCACAGGCCAGAGTCAGGCCGAGCAACTGCCGGCCGACCAGGTCGATCTGGCTGTCGACGATCTCGGCTACGGCCAGGTCGCGGCCAACCTGCTCCCAGACAGCTAACGCCATCATGCCGGTCGCTGTCATGCCGTCGAACGACGCGCCGCTGACATCGATTCGATCGACCGGAACATCAGGACCTGCCGGGTAAAGATCGCCGGCAATCTGTAGTTTCACAAACTCATCGTACGGCAGATCCTGATTGCACGACCGTACGACCCAGCGTCGATACTCGCCCGACATGTCGATGTTGTCGGCATATCGCACGCCGTCGAGCCAGTGCCGTCCCCATTGGACTCCGAACTCTTCCGACGCCAACAGTCGATCAACGACGCGATCAAAAGCGTCGAGCCGATCGTCGGCCACGAAGGCGGCGATCTCCTCCGGCGTGGGCGGCAGGCCGGTGAGCACGTACGTCGCGCGTCGCAGCAAGGCGTGCTTGTCGGCGGCGGCCGCCGGTCGCAATTCTGCCCGTTCGATTCCGGCCAGAACGAAACGATCGATATCGTCGCGGACCCAGGCAACATCGCTGACCGTCGGCGGTGCGGCGTTTCCAAGCGATTGAAAGGCCCAATGCCGGCGGTCCTCAGCTGTGATCTCGAACGCGGCGCGGCGCGGTGTCGGCGCAGGTACAAGTGCGGAGTCGCGCGGATCGGGCGCACCCATCTCGACCCACTTGACAAAGTCGGCGATGACAGCGGCCGGTAAGCGCCCCGTCGGCGGCATCTCATACGACTGGTGTTTCAGCGCCCCGATCAACAGGCTCTTGTCCGGTGCTCCCGGCACGACCGCGGGCCCACTTTCGCCGCCGTCGAGCCATCCTTGGCGGGTATCCAACAACAGACCCGCTTTCAGATTTCCTTTCGCGGCGGCATCGGCCGAGTGGCATTCGTAACAATGCTTCACCAACACGGGTCGAATCGATTTCTCGAAGAAGGCCGGCCCCGCATCCATCGGCGCAGCTGCCGACTGGGCGATGCCGCAAGCCATAATGGCCAAGACGAGCGCGGGTATTCGGAAGGGTCGGCCATAAGGCATCGTCGGAATCCTAGGATCAAACGGCGGGGTACTCGCGTCACTCGGCAGGGCAATGACGGACGGGTAGGAGTGGCCAGGCAGGAACGGCAAACGATCCCGGCGGGGGTAGGGTAAAAATGCCGGGAAGGGGTGGTCGGCAATCGATTGCACGTTCTCGAGAGTATATCGGCTCAGTCCCGACAAAGCGACAACTCGCGGTACGCGGCTACCGGTAGATTGGGAATTCAACGCTTGGTCGGCATCGCACCGATCTGCGGCTGTCGCTTCCTCATCGCTCAAAACAAGGCATCCAGGGCGGCGATGGAAAAACGCAGGCCAGCCAAGCCTGTGTCGTAATCGCCCGCCCCGAAAGCAAATTCCGGAATGGAGATCCAGCGGGACCTCGAGCGGGGCGACGGGGGCGTTCACCAATCCTGAGATATCTCTCACGCCAGCCGCTTGACGTGTCGATAGATTACATGTAAAGTAATTGGAGTGGCGAGAGGAGTTGAGGGAAGCATGGCGAAGACGTTCCGCGACGAGCTGAAAAAGAGAAACCCGTTCGCATCGGTCGAGCAGGAAGCGATGCTGGCGATCATGCGGACCAGCGATTTGCTGGAAAACCGGTTGGCGCGGCTTCTGCGCGAGTATGGTCTGACGATGAGCCAGTACAACGTCCTGCGGATCCTGCGCGGTGAAGGCAAGCCGATGCCGTGCCTGGAAGTCGCCGAGCGAATGATACAGGTCGCACCGGCCATTACCCGCGTGGTGGACCAACTCCTGACGCTGGGGCTGATCAGCAAAACGCAATCGGAAGAAGACCGGCGAATTTTTACTATCGAATTGAAGCCTGCTGCCGAGCGCTTGCTAGCGGAGCTTGATGAGCCGGTGCTGGAACTGCACGCCTCGCTGATGCGAGGCGTGAAAAAGTCCGGGCTTAAGTCGCTGATTCAGACCTTGGATGAGATTCGATCCTCTGTCGTCGCGTGATTTTTTTACCCAAACGCTTTACATGTAAACTAGTCGGCCTGGAGAGCTCGGCAGGACCGTCGAGAAGGCGCGCTTCGGCTCGCTTCAGGCGGCTCGTAGATCGCTGTTCGTCAATGACTACAAGGGCTCATTTACCATGATCTCCATTCGCAAATCCGGTGAACGCGGCCATGCCGACCACGGCTGGCTCAACACTTACCACACGTTTTCCTTTGCGTCGTACTACGACCCGCGGCACATGGGGTTCCGGTCACTGCGCGTCATGAACGAGGACCGCGTCGCCGCCGGCCAAGGCTTCGGCGCGCATCCTCACAAGGATTTGGAAATAGTTTCCTATGTGCTGGAAGGTGCGCTCGAACACAAAGACTCGATGGGCAACGGAGCGGTCCTGCATGCGGGCGAGTTCCAACGGATTACAGCCGGAACGGGCATCGCCCACAGCGAGTTCAATCCATCTGGTGAACATCCGACCCATTTCTATCAGATCTGGTTGCTCCCCGAACGTTCCGGGCTTGCTCCGAGCTATGAACAAAAGCGCTTCGATGGCGATGGCATGAACAACCAGTTGCGTCTGGTCGCCTCACCGGACGGTCGCGAAGAGTCGCTCATCATCCACCAGGATGCACAGGTCTATTTGTCCAAGCTCGAAGTGAAGAAGTCGATCGCGTACGCCGTTGCGTCAGGTCGACACGCTTGGCTCCAGGTGCTTCGCGGAAGCGTGGTCCTCAATGGGCAGGATCTGGGCACGAGTGATGGTGCCGCTGTCAGCGAAGAGTCTCATTTGCATATCGCAGCAACATCCGACGCCGAATTCATGCTGCTCGATCTCGCCTGATCTTCAACCCAGGAACCCGATTGATGCCTTCAAAAAACACAATACTTTCCATTGGCTTGCTGTTGCTTCGCGTAGCCTTTGCGTGCCTGATGCTGGTGCACGGCAATCAGAAACTCATGGCCTTTGCCACATTGGCGGACAAGTTTCCCGACCCGCTCGGGATGGGCAGTCAACTCAGTCTGGTGGCCGCAATCGGCGCGGAGATCGGCTGTTCTCTCTTGCTGATCCTGGGCTTGGCGACTCGCCTCGCGGTGATTCCGTTGGCTTTCACCATGATGGTGGCATTGTTACTGGTCCATGCCAGCGATCCCTGGCAGGTGAAAGAACTCGCAGCGGCCTATTTGGCCGTTTACGTTTCGCTTCTATTCACCGGGCCGGGACAGTTCTCGCTCGACCATCTGCTTTTTTCAAAAAGAAGCTCGGCGGTCAGTAAGGAGGTTGCCATTTCAGAAGCCTGAGAGCCTCAGAATGACACAACGGTGCGTATCGGACTTTCTAAACCTGCTTCAAGGAGAATCTTCACATGGCAAACATCCTTCCGGAAACGGACGGCGGCCTGATCACCGCGGACAATTGCGCCTTGGCCTTCATTGACCTTCAACCTCAAATGTCTTTCGGCGTTGCCAGTGGCATCGACCGCCAATTGCTGGTCAATAATGTCCTGCTGCTGGCCAAAGGAGCAAAGGAGTTCGGCGTTCCGACCATTATCACGAGCGTCGAAACCGAAACGTTCAGCGGGCCGACCTGGCCGCAACTGCTCGACGTGTTCCCGAATCACACGCCGATCGAGCGGACCGGCATGAATTCCTGGGACACGCCGGCGTTTCGCGATGCCATCAGGGCGACGGGCAAGAAGAACATCATTCTCTCAGGACTCTGGACCGAGGTCTGCATCACCTGGCCGACGCTCAACATGCTCTCG
>JBQCJB010000170.1:0-6434 GCA_051953155.1 Aureliella sp.
CGCGGCTGATCTTCAACTCGCGAGCTTACCAGCGCACGGCGCTCGATGGCCAAACCATCCAGCCACCGCTAGCGTATACGGCACCTTGGATTCGCCGCATGACGGCCGAACAGGTCGTCGATTCGCTGGTTGCCATGACCGGATTGCCCCTGGGAACCGAGGAGATCACCTTTGATCTGTCCAGTCAGCAGCACATGGAATCGTTCTTGAATCTGGGCGTTGCCCGCCGCGCGTGGCAACTGACCAGTTTGTCCAACGAGCGCGACCGTCCGAGCCTGGCTCTGCCCAAAGCGGCCGCGGTGGTCGAGTGCCTGGAAGCCTTCGGCTGGCGCGGAGCCCGCCAGGAACCGGTCAGCCACCGCGAGACCGATGCCAACATGGTCCAGCCGGGAGTCGTCGCCAACAGTTCGATGAGCGTCCGCCTGTCGCGACTGTCCGAAGAAGCGGCCTTTACGCAGTTCGCCCTCGACGCCCGATCGCCCGAGGAATTCGTCGAACGTGCGTTCCAACAAGTCCTCACGCGGTCGCCGACGCCCGAGGAGAGCCAGGTCTTCGTCGATCAGATCGCGACCGGGTTCGCTAACCGCATCAAGACGCTGGCCTTGCCGCCAGCCAAGCCGAGCGTGCATCGCGGCTTTGTGACTTGGGCTAATCACTTCGATATCCGCGCTAACCAACTGGTGCGTGATATCGAACGCGAAGTGGCCGCCGGCCCCGCGCCGACAGCTCGTCTAGACGACCAGTGGCGGCAGCGGGCCGAGGACGCTTTGTGGGCGCTGATGAATAGCCCGGAGTTTCAGTTTGTTCCCTGATGTCTCGGCGGAAGTCGGGCGTTGAAGATAAAACCGTTTGCGTAAGGATCGGGACTATGGACCGCCGAAACTTCCTGCGTTCCAGCGCGGCCGCATGTGCAGCTGCTCAAGTGGGCTGGCGAGTCAGCTACGGAGCCGAGCCGGCGGCCGCTGCCTCTGGGCTGCCACCGTTCGGCGCGGCCGAGCACTGCATCTTCATTTGGCTCGGCGGCGGAATGGCGCAAGTCGATTCCTTCGATCCCAAGGCTCGCGGTTCCTCCAAAGAGCGCAAGCCGGGGACCGATTACGACGTCATCGATACGGCCGTCTCGGGTGTGCGCATCACGGAGCACTTGCGGCGCACGGCTGCCCGCATGGACCGAGTCACCGCCGTGCGCTCGGTCCACCACGAGATGATCGACGAACACGCGGCCGCCGTTTACTGGGTCCACGTCGGTCGGCCGGTGAGCGGCACTGTCCAGTATCCTTCGATCGGTTCAGCCGTCGCGCATGAACTGGGTGCGGCCGACGATTCGGCGCCGCCGTACGTCGTGATCGGCTATCCCAATGTCACCCGCGGTCCTGGCTTTCTCGGCCCCAAGCACGGTTACTTGTACCTCACGGATCTCAAGCTGGGTCCACGCGGCCTGAGCCGACCCGACTTCGTCACGCCCGAGCGCCAAGACCGCCGGCTGGAGATGCTGGCCACCCTGCGGCGTTCGAGCCTCGAACGTCTGGGCAGCGCCAAGGCGGTCGAAGAGTACGACGCCGCGCTCAATGAAAACATCCGTCTGGCAGGCAACAGTTTCCTGCCGGTGTTCGACCTCGACCGCGAAACTGCCGCCACGCGCGAGCTGTACGGCAGCGAGTTCGGCCAGCGATGTTTGCTGGCCCGCCGGCTGACCGAACGGGGAGTGCGGTTTGTCGAAGTCGCCCACAATTTAAACTTCGTCAACGGCACCGGCTGGGACACGCACAAGGAAGGCCAGCAGGGACAGTGGGTGCTCTTGCAAGAACTCGACCAGGCGCTGGCCGCGCTGATCGACGATCTGGAGGCTCGCAAGCGGCTGGACAAAACGCTGATCGTTATCGGCACCGAGTTCGGTCGGCCGTGGGATTTCGATGCCGCCGGCGGACGAGGCCATCAATCGACCACCTTCTCGCTCGTGCTGGCAGGCGGAGGCCTGAAGCACTGCGGTGCGATCGGCGTGACGGATGAAAAATCCAAGTCGATCATCGAACGCCCGGTATCGATTCCCGACTTTCACGCCACGGTGCATCATGCGCTGGGCATCGACTGCCGTACCGAACTCTACGATGGCGACCGTCCGGTGCCGATCACCGATCGCGGAACTCCGATTGCGGAACTCTTTTCCTGAGCCTTGGCGAATCAGTCCTCGGAACTGGCGGGCTTGGTAATTTTCAGTCGCAGCCGCGTGACGCGGTCGTCGGAGACTTCCAGGACCTTGGCCTCGGCGACGCCAAGATCGATCACATCGCCAGCGCTCAAAATCCGCTCGGCGACGTCCATCAGCAGTCCCCCCATCGTGTCGACATCGGCATCGCCGAACGAGAGCTGCAACAAGTCTTCGACGTCGGTGACCGCCGTGCTGCCCTGAATGATGTACGAGCCAGGTCCATCGGGAACGATTTCCGGGTTCTCGATATCGAATTCGTCGGCCACGTCGCCGATGATTTCCTCCAGCACGTTCTCCAGCGTTACGCAGCCGATGATGGTGCCGTATTCGTCGATGACGAACGCGAGCCCTTGGTGCGTTCCTTGGAAATGCCGCAGCAGTTTGCTGATCGGCATGTTTTCGGGAACCTTCTTGGGAGGCCGCATGATCGAGCGGAAGTCGAACGTGGCGTCGATCTCGCGGCCGACCAGGTCCTTGACGTGCAAAACGCCAAGGACTTCATCCAGCGAACCATCGCAGACCGGATAACGCGTGTGTTTGGTGCGCCGCATCATGTCGAACGTCAGCTGGGTCGATTCGTTGATGTCGATGAATTCGACTTCGCCTCGCGGGACCATGATGCGTCGGCAAACCATGTCGTCGAATTCGAAGACGGCATCGATCAGCCGGTGTTCCGAGCGCGTCAGATTGCCGTGGATGTGCGCCTCGCGAAGCAGGGCTCGGATCTCCTGCTCGGTGTACGGAATATCCTGCTCGCCCGACTCGCCCAGCCCGAGCGACCGCAGCAGGAAATCGGTCGAAACGCTCAGGGCTGACATCAGTGGGTAGGTCGCCAGATAAAACATCTTCAGGGGAACCGAGCACCACAGCAGCAGGTTCTCGGGCTGGCGAATGGCGAAAATCTTGGGGGCTTGTTCGCCGACGACCAGGTGCAGCGAGGTGATCACCGTGAAGGAGGCGATGAAAGCAATCGCCTTGATGGCAGTCTCCGAGGTGATGCCCATTTCGACCAGCAAGGGCGCCAGCAAATGTTCAAACGCAGGTTCACCGACGTAACCGAGCGCCAGCGAGGCCATCGTAATGCCGAGCTGGCAGGCGGAGAGGGACCGTTCCAGGCGTTCGGCCAGCCAGCGGGCGGTCTTGGCAAAGAGACGCTTGGCGGCGACCAGCTGCTCGATACGGCTCAGGCGAATCTTGACCAGCGAGAATTCGGCGGCCACAAAGAAACCGTTGACTCCGACAAGCAGCAAAGCAACGAGGATTCTTACCAGGTGCACGGACCAATCGGACATTTAGGTTCTAGGTGAAAGTGAGGAAGGCGAACTCGATCGCACGCGCGGGCGAACACTCGCCCGCTTGCGCCGCTGCCATTGAGCTGCCAGCTGCTGGTCGCTGGCTATTGTAGCTTCTCAACATTGGCTTGTGTTTGTGGTAAGGTCCGCTGGCTCCGGGCTGGGGGTGATCTGCCGGCTGCGCCCGGCCAGCCAAGCGAGCGGTATCGCGGCCAGCGCTCCGAGCAGCGCCACCATCCAGTCGGGCGACGGTGGTGACCCGCGGATCAGGCCGTCGATCGACTTCCAATTCGCGCGGAACAACAGCAGACCGAGCCAACACCAAACCACTGGATCACTCAGCCACTCGCAGCGTGGCAGTTGAGCCGAACCGTCGCGAGCACGCTCTCTGCCGGTCCACGCAATGCGCATGCCCGCGCCGCAGAGAATGGTGACCAGGAGCACGCAGCAACTCGCCGCGGCCACGGCCTGCCAGCCGAGCAGCATCCCCAGGCAAACCACCGCGCCGAACCAGGCCGTGCCCTCGGCGACGCGGCGCAGGAAGGGATAAGTCGCAGCAGCCACCAGCCAGCCAGCTGCGGCGCCCAGGATCAAGTGGAAAAGGCTTTGCAGGATTGCAAAGTCGCGAGTCCAGTCCGGCAGCGGCGACCACCACGGGACAACAACCGTCTTGGGAAAAAGCACTTCGCTCAGCCCGATGACCAGAGCCAGCCACGCAAAGAGCCCCAGCGGAGGCTTCGCGCCGCGGGCAATGATCAGCGCGGCTGCGATCAAGCCGCTGAGCACGACCGCAAACAAGAGCACGCGCAGCGCCAGCGTCGACGTGACCGAGGTCCAGACCAGCCCAATCCCGCCGGGCGCGGTAGGCGAACCAGGCAAGTTGCTGCCGCCGACGGAGAACTCGACAAAGTAGACGGAGAGAAAAACCAGCCCCACGGCCAGTTCGACGAGCGGGTACTGCAGCGATATGGGCAAGTGGCACGTTCGGCAGCGCCCACGCAGTCGCAACCACGCGAAGACGGGTATGTTGTCGCTGGCCGAAATCGTCGTCATGCAGTAGGGACAGGCCGAGTGGCCGCCCAGCGTCCGGCCGAGCGGCAACCGGTACGCGACCACGTTCAGAAAACTGCCGATCGAGGCCCCCACGGCGAAAAACCAAACGGCGATCGTCGCATCGAGCGACCGTGCGATTAGCGCCAGCTTCAAATCGTGCGGCAAGCCCGAGCGTTTGGGGGCCAGCGCGGCCCAACCGACTCCGGCTCCGATATATAGCCCCACTGCCAGAACAAAAATCGCAATCGCCGACAAAAAGGGCCAGTTCAAGTGAAATCGACGGCGACGACGCGGCATAGGGTAACGCAAGCTAAGAATGATCCGGCCCGCCAATCGCAACGTGCGCTTGCAGGGGCGATTGCTCAATGTCCTGTGCTCAGTATAACGTGCCCCGGTTAAGTCGATGCCCGGTTCGCCGGTTAGCTTTGCTTCGGTCTTCGAGCGCAGCCTGCTCTTCTCCTGCTATGGAAAATTCCCTGCGATGACAGTTCCGAAAAATCGTGTGCGTCCAGCCAACGACCTGGCCGTCCGCAGCGACGGAAAATGGGTTCTCTATTGGATGACCGCCTTCCGCCGGGCGCATTGGAACTTCGCCCTCCAGCAGGCCCGCGACTGGGCCAAGCGCCTGAACAAGCCACTGGTCGTTCTCGAACCGCTGCGGATCCATTACCGCTGGGCCAGCGACCGGATGCATCGCTTTGTCATCGAAGGCATGCAGGAGAATCAACAGGAATTTTCGCAGACCGTCGCCCACTACTACCCCTACGTCGAACCGCGCGCTGGCGTCGGCAGCGGCCTGCTGGAGACGCTGGCCAAGAATGCTTGCCTGGTGGTGACCGACGACTATCCCTGCTTCTTCTACCCGCAGATGATTGCCGCTGTCCGGCGAACGTTGCCTGCCCGGCTCGAACTGGTCGACAGCAACGGGCTGATGCCGCTTTCGGTGTGGGACCGCACGTTCACCGTTGCCCATTCCTATCGCCGCGCGATGCAGAAGGCGTTGCCCGATCTGCTCGACGAGTCGCCGCAGGCCAATCCGCTCGACGCCCGTTCGACCCACGGGATTCCGGCGTTGAGCGAGCTGCCGCGATCGATCACCCAGCGCTGGCCGGCGGCGCAGCTGGATGATCTGCTGGCCGATGGTGGACTGGCGCAGATGGAGATCGACCATTCGGTACTCCCCGCGCCGCAGCGCGGTGGACCGCAGACCGCTCGCGCTCGGTTAAAGCACTTCGTGCGCGACTTGTTGGCCAAGTACGACGAAGACCGCAACCATCCCGACCGCGATGCTTCCAGCCATCTATCGGCTTATCTGCACTTCGGCCATATCTCCGCACATGAAGTCTTCTGGTCGCTGATGCATGCCTGCCACTGGCACCCCGGGCGATTGTCCAAACCCAACGGCAGCATCGAAGGGTTTTGGAATGTCGGTCCGGCGGCCGAGGCCTTTCTCGACCAGCTCTGCACGTGGCGCGAAATCGGTTTCAACATGTGCTGGCGCGAGCCCAAATACGACCGCTACGAGTCGTTGCCGCCGTGGGCGCTGGAGACGCTGGATGAACATGCCCGCGATCCGCGGCCCCATCTGTACGACATGCAGCAGCTCGAGCACAGTCGCACGGCCGATCGTTTGTGGAACGCCGCCCAGCGCGAGCTGGTCGAGCGCGGCCGCATCCATAACTACCTGCGGATGCTCTGGGGCAAACGCATCCTCGAGTGGACCCGCACGCCGGAACAAGCCCTCGAGACGATGATCGAGCTGAACAACAAATACGCGCTCGACGGGCGCGACCCCAATTCCTACAGCGGCATCTTCTGGGTGCTGGGGCGCTATGACCGCGCCTGGGGACCCGAGCGGCCGATCTTCGGAAAGATTCGCT
>JBQCJB010000171.1:0-2217 GCA_051953155.1 Aureliella sp.
CCCCCCCGCGCGCGGGGGCCCACACAAACCCCCCCCCCCACCCCACAACAACACCCCCCCCCCCCCCCGGGGGGGGGGGGGGGGGGGCGGGGGGGGGGGCGGCCCCCGCGTTACCGATCGCGCTTCGATCAGCTCGATAACGCTTCGATGATCTCGCGTAACTCGCGCGGCGGACCAAACTCCCGCCCGCATCGGGCAAATCCCGCCGGTTGCATTCGGTCCACAACTCGGTCACCATTACGCTCGGCGGCTTTCACATGGTGACCGATCGGATGCTCCCTCAAAAAATCGCGTGGGGTGATGGGCAACATCTCGTTCTCGTTCGAGTATCCGTGGATGCTCCTGTTGCTGCTGCTCCTGCCGGTGATCTGGCTGGGCAGCTTCGGCGCGCTCTCGGGGCTCGGACCGGGGCGTCGCGTGGCGGCCCTCGTGTTCCGTTCGGCTTTGCTGCTGCTAGTTATCTTGGCCCTGGCTGGCGTGCAATGGGTCTGGAAGAGCGACAAGCTGACGGTCATCTATTTGCTCGACCAGAGCGACAGCATCGCCCGCGCCAAACGCGACTTGATGCTCAACTACGCTATTGAGTCGGTACGGCAATTTCGTGACCAGCGCCGCGAGGATCGAGCTGGCCTAATCGTCTTCGGCCGCGAAGCGGCGATCGAGTTTCCACCCTTCGACGATGATCTGCCCGACGTCAAAGGGGTCGAAAGTTATCTGGGCCGGACCGATGCGACCAATCTCGAAGCGGCGCTGAAGCTGGCTCAGGCTTCCTTTCCCGAGGATTCTGCCAAACGAGTCGTGGTGATAACGGACGGTGTGGAGACGCTCGGGCAAGCCGCCACCACGGCGCGCCGTATGGCCGAGTCAGGCATCGGCATCGACGTCGTGCCGATCGACCTGGCGTCGAAGTCCGAGATTCTGGTTGAGAAAGTCGATTTGCCGACGGAAATCCGGCAGGGGCAACCGTTCGAGACGCGAGTCGTCGTCCAGCGCTACCAGGAAGGCGATCGCAATGAACCGGTCCAGGGGCGGCTGCGCGTGGTCCGCAGCGTCGGACCTCGCGAACAGATCCTGCTCGATACGCCCCAGACGCTCGACCGCGACGTGAACGTCTTTCCGATTCGCGACGTCATCGACCAACCGGCTGGTTATACGTACCGCGCCGAATTCGTCCCCGACGATCCCCTGGCCGACGCCCTGCAGCAGAACAATCGCGCCGATGCCTTCACGTTCGTCCGCGGCAAGGGACGCGTGCTGCTGATCGAGGACTGGAGCGCGGCTGGCGAGTATGCGCTGCTGGTCGAAGCCCTCCGCCGCAGCGAGATCGAAGTCGACATCCAACCGAGCAACGAACTGTTCACCAGTCTGGCCGAACTGCAAGCCTATGACTGCGTGATCCTGGCCGGCGTGCCGCGCAGCAGCGGTGAATCGGCCGAAGCGATCGCCAATTTCAGCGACGATCAGATCGAGATGCTGGTCCGCAACACCGAACAGTTTGGCAGTGGCCTGCTGATGCTGGGCGGGCCGAGCTCGTTCGGAGCCGGCGGCTGGTCCAATACGGCGATCGAAAAGGCGATGCCGGTGGACTTTCAAATCAAGAACACCAAAGTCGATGCCGTCGGCGCCTTGGCCATGATCCTGCATGCTTCGGAAATCGCCCAGGGCAATTACTGGCAGAAGCGAATCGCCCGCGCGGCGATGGAAGTGCTCGGCCCGATGGATTTCTGCGGCGTGATGCAGTACGGCGGCATGGGCGACCAGTGGCTGTGGGGCGATCAGAACGGCATGAGCCGCGTTGGTCCGAATCGGCAAGCCATGCTCAGCCGGCTGGGCACGATGCAGCCCGGGGATATGCCGCAGTTCGAGCCGGCGATGCGGCGGGCGCTGACATCCTTGCAGGCAACGCCCGCATCGATCAAGCACTTGATCATCATCAGCGATGGTGATCCAGTCGCGCCGGGGCCGGCGGTACTGCAGGGTTTCCAAGCGGCGCAAATTAAGGTCGGCACCGTTGCCGTCGGCGCCCACGGTGCGGCCGGCCATCAGGTCCTGCAGCAAATCGCGACGGCCACTGGCGGCAATTACTACGTGGCCAGCAACGCAGCCGCCCTGCCCCGCATCTTCATGCGCGAAGCGATGCGGGTCGCCAAACCGCTGGTCTTCGAACCGGTCGGCGGTGTGCAGCCGGAAGTCACCTACCCACACGAAATCGTCCAA
>JBQCJB010000172.1:0-3063 GCA_051953155.1 Aureliella sp.
AGGTGATTTGGTGCGCCGGGGCGTGTTGGCCGAGGTCGGGCCCGGCTGATGGGTCGATGGCGCCGAACGTGCGCCAGATCGTCGGGTCCGACGCCACCGCGCCGAACAAGCCCGGCTGGTCAGTCCAAACTTTGACGAACACCCAGTTGCGCATGCGCGCATGGCAGACCAAGGTTTCGATGCGTTCGATTCGCATTTGGCGATTCGCTTCCACGCGCCCACGAGTTGCAGCACAGTCAGAGGCAACATACTGGAGGCCCATGACCCAAACAAGTAGAGTGAGGGTCAGCGACCGAACCGCCGCATGTGGGCCGACACGAGCGAACCAGAGGAGACGACCAAGATGCCAACCGGTCTATTCATCGACGGGCAGTGGGCCGAAGGCGCAGGACGCGTGTCGGTAAAGAACAAGTACACCGGCGAAGTGATCGGCGAGGTGGCCGTGCCAGGCCCGCACGACGTCGATCGCGCTCTGGCCAGCGCGGTCCAAGGGGCCAAGGTAATGGCCAGCCTGGCAACGCATCGCCGGGTGGCGATCCTGGCCAAGACGTCGTCGGAGATTGCGCGGCGGCGCGAAGCGCTGGCCACGACGATCGCCAAGGAAGCCGGCAAGCCGATTAAATTCGCCAGGGCCGAAGTCGATCGAGCGGCCACCACGTTCCAGTTGGCCTCCGAGGAGGCCCGCAGGATTCATGGCGAAACGATTGCTTACGACGCCGTGCCCAACGGCGAGAACACCTTCGGGTTCTGGTGGCGAAAGCCGGTCGGCGTCGTCGGCGCGATCACGCCATTCAACTTTCCACTGAATCTGGTGGCGCACAAACTCGCCCCGGCCATCGCCGCCGGTAACGCGTTCGTGCTCAAACCCGCGGAACTAACACCGCTGACGGCCGTAGCTCTGATGGAGATCCTGCAAGAGGCTGGGCTGCCGGCTCAGGCCGGTCAGCTCCTGCCGGGCAGCGGCGCCGAGGTGGGCGGCGCCATCGTGGCCGACCGGCGGGTCGCCAAGATCACCTTCACCGGCAGCGCCGAAGTCGGCCGGCAGATTCTGGCTCGAGCTGGCATCAAGAAAGTCACCCTCGAGCTCGGCAACAGTTCGCCGGTCATCGTCGCTCCGGATGCGGATCTGGACTACGTGGCGCGGCGGTGCGCCATCGGCGCTTTCGCTCACTCGGGGCAGGTCTGCATCAGCGTCCAGCGCATCTATAGCGACCAGAGCATCGGCGACCAACTCCGCGAGCGGATGATTGCCGCGACCGAAAACATTTCAGTCGGCGATCCGCTGTTGGAAACGACGGACGTCGGCCCGATGATCGCCGAAAAGGAAGCCGAACGCATCGAGCAGTGGGTCGATCAGGCCGAGCGCGGCGGCGCGCGACGACTGATCGGCGGCCAGCGCGAGGGAGCCGTCTACTATCCGACACTGCTCGACCACACCTCGCCCGACATGCGGGTTATGACCGATGAGGTGTTTGCACCGGTCGCCAGTCTGATCAGCTGCGATGATTTCGACCAGTCGCTGCGCGAAGCCAATGCGACTGGTTATGGCTTGCAAGCGGCCGTGTTCACGCGCGACATCGATCGCGTGCTCACCGCCATCGGCCAGCTCGACTTCGGCGGCGTGATCATCAACGACATGCCGGGGTTTCGCGTCGATCACATGCCCTACGGTGGCAACAAACAAAGCGGTCTAGGGCGCGAGGGCGTGCGCTTTGCGATTGAAGAGATGACCAATATCCAGACAGTTGCCATCCACCGCGGAGCGACTTCGTAAGGGCCATCTTGGTAACCGTTGGCACTGGCTAACCCGTCGCGCGATCAGGCCGTCCGTCGGTTCAGGAAGGTCAGTTGCTGATAGAGCATTTCGATGCGCGGTACGGCCACGCCAGCGGCCTGGGCTGCTCGGAGCGGGTTGCCGAAAATCGCCTCGACCTCCAGCGGACGCTGGTGCCGGTAATCCAGGAGCATGCTGCTGGCGTAGGGCACCATTTTGCGCGTGTCGTCCATCAGTTTGTCGATAAAGCTTTCCTCAATCGTTTTACCGCAACCGGCGGCGGCCGCGCGAACCTCGCGCATCAATTGCTCCACCAGCGCCGCAGTAGCTGGATCGTTCATCAGCCGATCGGTCAGCGTGTCCAGCACGACCGACAGTCCGTTGAACGGAATGTTCCACATCAATTTCATCCATCGAGCTTTGCGTAGGTCCTCTTTGGGCGTGATGTCGATGCCAGCGCGACGAAAATCGTCCGTGATGCGCTGCATTCGCGGCGTGATGCCACCAGAGAGCCGCTCGTCGTATTCTCCGAACGTGATCTGACCGTAGTCCAGATGCTGGATATGTCCTGGACCGATCTTGTGGCTGCACAGGAAACAGCAGCCACCCAGGACGCGATCGGCGCCGACGACATCAGCGGTGTCTCTTTCGATGTCCCAGCCGTTTTGCAGCACCAATACAGCCGAATCGGCGCGCATCAGCGGCGGCAGGGCGGTGGCCAGCGCGGCGTTGGTCGTCGATTTCCAAGCGACGATGACCACATCGACCGTCGGCATCTTTTCCGCCGAGTCATACGCGTTGACTGTGGGCAGATGAAAGTTGCCCAGAGGCGAATCGACGCGCAAGCCCTGCGCGCGGACGTGTTGAAAATCGCTGTGGAGCAGAAAGTGGACTTCATGACCAGCCCGAGCCAACAGGCCACCATAAAGCCCGCCCAACGCTCCCACACCGAGCACAGCATAACTGGTCATAACCTAATCCATCGATCGTAACGCCCAGTCTCCCCCTCGCCCCGCTTCGGGGAGAGGGGGCTGGGGGGTGAGGGGCAAGGGCGGTCATGCAGCGCTACATCACCTCGAAGCCAATACGGGCGCGCCACTGCACTAGAGCGCAACGAGGAGAAGAGTGTCCCAATCTCGGCAATCCGCAAAAGCCAGCAGCGGTCGAAGCGTTGCCGCTTCGCCGCTGCTAGTGGTGGAATCAACTGTGCGGAGCCCCGGGGCCTGCGAAGGCTGGCGGGCTCGCAGCAGTCTGCTTACAGGCCCGGAGCGACCTTCAGCAGTTTGCCC
>JBQCJB010000173.1:0-4300 GCA_051953155.1 Aureliella sp.
GAGGAAAAAGTCCCGGTCCAAACTATCGCTCCCAAGTTCACCGGGCGCTTCAACAAAGGAGTCGACTACGTCGGCGATCTCGCACAATTCGAGCGAGAGTTCAACGACGATCTGGCTGTGATCGAGCACGTCGTCAATCGCTACGGCCTGCCGCGCAATCTGAAACTGAGCGTCCATAGCGGCAGCGACAAGTTTTCCCTGTACCCAATCATCCGCCGGGCATGCCATGAGCGATCGGCCGGATTGCATATCAAGACCGCCGGCACGACGTGGCTGGAAGAACTGATCGGTTTGTGCGAAGCCGGCGGCGAGGGGCTGGCCTTGGCGAGCGAGATCTATGCCTACGCAGTCGAGCACGCCGACCAGCTTTGTGCGCCCTACGCCAGCGTCATCGATATCGACCTACAGCAACTGCCCAGTATTAGCGAGGTACAAAGCTGGGACGGACCACGGTTCGCCGCCGCGCTGCGGCACATCCCAACCAATCCCGCTTTCAATCCCCACCTGCGCCAGCTGTTGCACGTGTCGTTCAAAGTGGCGGCAGCAGCCGGTCCGCGGTACACCGACCTTCTAGAAAAGCACGCCGACGTCGTCGCGCACGAGGTCACCGAAAACATTTACCTCCGGCACATGCGCCCCCTGTTTTTCGATTGATCCCAAGCCCGCTGTTCCGCCGTCCTATAAGATCGGTCTCCCCCTCGCCCCGCCCTGAAGGATCGGTCTCCCCCTCGCCCCGCTTCGGGGAGAGGGGGCTGGGGGGTGAGGGGCAGCACTACCAATCGCGCGTCCACAAAAGCCTCACCACCACGCTCCCTGAAAGTCGCTTCATGCACAGTGCCATAACCGTCTCGCTGGTCGAGGAAGCTCGCCAAGGCCCGTTCGTTTTTCACGCTGGGCTGGAGGACGCATGTGCGCGAGCTGCCGCGCTGGGGTTCGATGCGATCGAGATTTTTCCTCCCAACGCCGCGGCGGTCGACTACGCGGCGGTACGCGATTGCCTGGCCGCCCACCGCTTGCAACTGGCCGCGGTAGGTACGGGTGCCGGTTGGCTATGCCGTCAACTCTCGCTCTCAGCTGCCGAGCCCGAGGCGCGCCAGCAAGCGATCGAATTTGTCCGCAGCATCATCGACGCCGCCGGCCGATTGGGCGCGCCGGCGATCGTCGGTTCGATGCAAGGTCGAGCCGCCGCGGCCAGCGAACGCGCCGCAGCGCTGGAGCGTTTGGGAGCGTCGCTGGTCGAGTTGGCCGAGTACGCTTCGGAACGTTATCGAGTGCCGCTGCTGATCGAACCGCTGAACCGCTATGAAACAAATCTTCTGAACGAAGTGGGGCGCACGGCCGAGTGGCTCGGCACGCTCGGCACTTCCAACGCCCGCATTCTGGCCGACCTGTTCCATATGAACATCGAAGAGGCCGACATGGCAGCCTCGATCCGAGCGGCCGGCGCACACATCGGACACGTTCACTTTGCCGATTCCAACCGCCGGGCCGTCGGTATGGGGCATGCGCCAGTCGCAGCTGCGGTCGCCGCACTTCGCCAGATCGGCTACCAAGGTTACCTGTCGGCCGAGATCTTTCCGCATCCCGACAGCGAGGGTGCGGCGCGTCAAACCATCGAGAGCTTTCGTCAACTTGTAGGAGCCACCAAGAGCCCATGTTAAAGAGCAAATTACTGCACCCGGACATTCTCAGCGTGCTCGGCCGCTGCGGGCACCATGCCAAGATCTTGATCGCCGATGGAAACTACCCGGCCAGTTCCAAGATTGGCCCCCGCGCGGAACTGGTGTGTCTGCAACTGTCGCCCGGCATCCCCACCGTCGCCCAGGTGCTCGATGCGCTGCTCGATGCACTGCCGATCGACTTCGTCAACACCATGGGCATCGATCCGAGCGACCCCTACGCCAGCGCAGGCGATCCGCCGGTCTGGGCCGAGTACCGCCAAATCCTGTCCGAGGCGGGATCGAAAGTCGAGTTGCAGCCAATCATCAAATGGGACTTCTATGACGCGGTCGCTTCGGACGACCACGTACTGACGATCCAAACCGCCGATCAGGCTCTGTGGGCCAATCTGTTGCTGACCGTCGGTGTGCGCACTTAGAGGCGGACTGTCAGCTACTTTTTGTGCTGCTGGATTTCGTTTAGCACGCTTCGGGCGGATTCGTCACCCGGTCCGCCCAGTTCGACCAACCGGTGAGCCCACTTGGTCGCCTCGTCCCAACGCTCGAGCGCTTTGAGCAGCAGCGTTACGGCTTGCACGAACTCGTAATTCGATGGTTCGATTTCCGCCGCCTTGAGCAAGTGCTCGAGAGCCAGTTCTTTTTGGCCGTCGACATACAGGCCCAGCCCGTAACGGTACTGGATAGCCGCCGCTTGTGGCAGCAGTTTCACATCGCGGGCCAGCAACTGCAGTTCGGCTTTGCGCAACTGGCTGATCTCTTGAACGATCGGCGAATCGGCATCCTCGGCCGAACCGGCCACGGTGGCGTGACTGGTTAGATTCCGTTCGAGCAAGGCGGCAAGATTCGTGCGTGGACCGGTCACACCGGGCTCCACGCGGATCGCGTCGCGGTAATGCTCGATCGCCGCTTGAGCCCGTCCCTCCTGCTCGGCCATCACGGCCAGCGTCAGGTGGGCGCCCGCGCGATCGGCATCGTTCTTCAGTCCGTCGATCCATTCGAGCACCACTTGGCGCAGTCGCGGGCCCGAGGAAGCGGGTTGCTGGTCGGGCGGAAACTGCATCAAGTTTCGAGCGGCGGAAGTGCGGACCAAGCGACGAGGATCGTCCAACGCGTCGGCCAGCAGATTGGTCGCTTGTCCGGTGATCGGATGACCGACCAGGGCGTCGGTTGCCGCAGCTCGGACCAGCGGATGGTCATCCTTGATCGCTTCGGCCGCCAGCTCGCCAGCTTTGGCCGCGTCGACCTCGCTGAGCGTTTGCAGCGCGGTCGCTCGAGCGATCGCCGGCACTTCGCCAGAGCGTTTCTCCAGCAACCGCGTCAACAGGTCGACCGCAATCGTCTGCCGCTTTTGGCCAGCGGCAATGGCCAGGCCGAAATGTTCGTCGCGACGCCGCCGCTCGCCATACCATTTATCGCAAGCTTCGTCGCACCAGCGATTGGCTCGCTCGATTTCAGCCCGCACCTCTTCGTCACCGTTGCGGGCGGCCAGCATCCAGTCCTGATAGAGCGCCAGCCGCGGACGTTTCTCCTCGGCGACGTTCTCGGGTTTCAAGTGGCAACCGGTACAGGCGTTGGGCGTATCGATCTGCAAACTCAAATCGGGGCGTGGGATGCGAAGGCTGTGGTCATGCCGCGCATCGACGGCCATATAAGTCGTCGGCGGCATGTGGCAATTGACGCACTGCGCGCCCTCCGAACCAGGCTTGTGGAAATGATGGGCCACGGTGTCGTACTTGGCTTGCGGATGCTGGTGGCAGGATGTGCACACCTGATTGCCATCGTGCTTCAGCCGCGCGGTGTGGGGGTCGTGACAATCCGAGCAGCGGATGCCTTTGTGATACATCTTGCTCTGGATGAACGAACCATGGATGTAGTCCACGTCCAGGACTTGCCCATCGGGATAGTACACCCCTTGGGTCAGCAATTGATCGGCGTAGTAGTCATAGAAATTGTCGCCCGCCTTGAACCCCGCCGCGACGACATTGCGGCGGCTGTGGCAAGGGGCGCAGGCCTGTATCTGATCCTCGGCCGAACGCTTTAAATTGGCCAGTGCGTAACCGCGCTGACGGTTCCAGCCCGGGAACCATTTCCCAGCCAACTCGACGTGCTTGCTGGCCGGTCCGTGGCAGGCTTCGCAACTGACATCGATCTCCGAGAAGGTCGAATGGTAGTTCTGCGTTTTGACGTCGAAGCCTTTCTGGTAGTTGGTGCTGTGGCACTCGGCGCACATGTTGTTCCAGCGCTGGGCGATTCCGGTCCAGTGCAAGTCGTCGTCCGGAGCCAGGCGGTCGACGACATCGGGGGGATCGAGATGGAACCAAGTTTTCTTTTGCGTGTCCCAACTCACGCGCAGCACTTGCACGCGCGGCAAGTTGTTCTCGCCGTGGCTCTGGTCGCCGCCGAATTCGACCATGTACTGCTGCAGCGGCTCGACCCCGAAAACGTACTTGACTTCGAAGGCTTGTTGCGTGCCGTCCGGTCCTTCGGTCGAAACCATGAACTTCTCGCCCTCGCGATACATTCGGCTGGTCACGCCCAGGTGCGTCAGCTCGACGCCGGAGAAATCGCCCAGCGCTGGAACAACATGTGCGCCGAGTGCCACAGCACCAACTACCAGAAAG
>JBQCJB010000174.1:0-3371 GCA_051953155.1 Aureliella sp.
ATACTCCGGCGGCCGCGGCCCCGGAACATCGCGATGGACGCCACCAATGCTTTGAAGCGGCGTTGCTTCCTCGGCGCTAAAGTCCCAGCGAACGACCGGCGTCGGGTCGGCGGCACGCGTCGCGCCGTCTGCCAGTGCAGAGAAAACGAGAGCGGTTGCCAAGCAAGGCACGCAGAGGCTGGTCCGGAGCCTGAACATCGAGATTGGTCGCAGTAAAAAGAGCTTTGGGGCGGGAGCGTTCTTTTTCAGAGTCCTCGTTCAGAGAGCTCACTCTAGGCAGGAATCCTTAGCATGAGCCGTTTCCACAATCCACGCAAGCCCGCGGCGGCGTTAAGCGGATTGGCAAAGCGTCAGGACCAGCTGCTGCCAGGCAGTTCATGCGGGTGGCGGGCGGCTTGCAGGAGCTCGATCAGTTTCTTGGTCTGCGCGGCCGAGAGATGTCCCAGCTGCCTCTCGTGGCACTTCTCCAGCGGCTGGGCGATCGTGTGCAGCAGCTCGATTCCGGCTGGCTTGATGCGTGCGAGAACCTGGCGGCGGTCCTCTTCCGTGCGAACTCGCTCGATCAGCCCTCGTTTCTCCAAGCGGTCGAGCAAGCGCGTGATGTCCGGCGCCCGCGACACCAGTCGCTCGGCGATCGCCAGTGTGGCCATCGCCCCGGGCTGAGCGGCCTTGAGCAGTCGCAAAACGTTGTACTGCAGGCTGTTGAGCCCGTACTGTGCGAAGAGCGCATCTTCGAGCTCGCGAAGGCGGTCGTACGTCCGCCACAGATTCAAATAAAGCTCCTGCAACGGCGAATCGAATCGCAGCTTGGCCGAGCCGGCTCCCTTGTCGCTCATCAAACTGCCTTAACCGTCTCTGATATTTCTTCGAAACGAACCGCTTGGGTGTTGCCAGGATATTGGGTGTTGCAAGGATAATTGTTTCCGCCGGCGGTGACCAGCCGGAGGTCAGCCGGTCGCCGGGTCGCCAAGCGCGAACAAGCACTGCGGAGCACCTGCCTCGAGCGGTCGCCCGAGCCACATCCGCGTCAGCTCCCGAACCGGTTCGAACCCGCGCTCGCGGGCCAGCACTGCCGCGGCCGGGTTTGCAGGCGGTACATCCCATATCCATGTCGCGCTTCGATCGGCAATCAACGCGTCGATCAGCTCGGCAGCCGCGGCTGTGTCGGTCGCTGTAACCGGTCCGAGATAACTGGCCACGCGACCGGAGCGGCACATGCCGAAGCCGCTGCTTTGCTCGACCACGTGGCAGTCACTGGCCAGGCGCCGCAACCAAGCTTGCCGATCGACGCCGAACGCCGCCCGGTCCAGCTCAGCCCAACGTGCGCACTCGAATTCGCCTGACGTTGTGGGGGCGGGCGAACGGCCCGACGTGCCCTGTGCCGGTCGGCTCCAGCGCTGGAAGTCGTGTTCACACTGGAAACCCAACTGTGCGTAGAGCGGTTTGCCAGCCGGTGTAGCATCGAGCTTGATCGTGCGTACATTCCGCTGTTGCAGCGTTTCGATGACCCTCTGCATCAGCAGCCTGCCAATGCCCTGGCGGCGCTGCTCGGCGGCGACCAGCATCATGCCGATCCAGGCGAGTTCGGTTCCGTAGGTGGTGCTGGTCACGGTGCCGACCAGTCGCGGCGCACCGGCTGCCGGCTCGAACACGGCTTTAAAACAACCCTCGGGTTCGGAATCGATCATGCGCTGCCAGTCGCGCGGTGTCTGGTTCCAGTTGGCAGCGGCAACCAATTGCATCGCCTGCGGGATGTCGGCATGAGTCAGGGGGCAGATTGCAATGTGGTGTGGCGACATCGATGAAACACTTGCTGGTGCGCGTTGTACCCGTGCATGTTCAGTCTGTGCACGTTGCACTTGTGCAGCATTATAATGATGCCGCCACTCGCGTTTCTGTGGCTCGCCCAGGCTCTGCATAGGAGGTTACCATCGTGGTCCACTCTTGTCGCTTGCAAACGCTGACGCTGGTCGCAGCCGCTGTGGTCGGATCGGTTTTTGCGAACTTCGCACGCGCCGAATCGGCCGGCGAGATTTACCAGCGCCGCGTGCTGCCGCTGATCGAGTCGGGCAGCCATAGCAGTTGCACGGAGTGTCATTTCCGCGGCGTCGAGCTGCGCGACTTTCTCACAAGCGATCCGGCGAAGACGTTCGCCGAGCTGCGCGGCAGGGGCTGGATCGACGTCGAGCATCCCGAGAAATCGAAACTCTTGGGATTCATCGCAAGGGAACCCGAGCAGGCTGATCCACTGCTGGGCAAAGTGCGAGCCGCCGAGATGGCTGCGCTCGAGGCGTGGATCCGGGCCGCGGTCAAGGAACCCGAACTGCTCGCTCGGCCGCTGCCTGCGAGTCGCGATTTGGAACTGCCCGCCGAATTTATTCGCCACGCTCGCAGCGATCGGGTGTTGGCCAGTTTTGCCGACGCCGTTTGGTCGCAACTCGGCCGCTGCGTCAACTGCCACTCGCCCGACCGTAACGCGAAAATGGTCAAAGAGCATGGACCGCAGATGTCCTGGATCGTCCCCGGCGACCCGGCTGCGACGCTGAAGCAGTTGACCGATCGCGAGCTGATCGATCTCGACAAGCCCGCCGAGAGCCAGCTGCGGACCAAGCCGCTGGAGCTGGTTGAGCATGGCGGAGGCCCGAAGTTTCCGCTGGGCAGCGAGACCGATGCCCGTTGGCTGGCTTTTCTGAAGGATTACTCGAGGACGCTGCGCGCCGATGGTTATCGGCCTCGCGACGCCCTGCCAGCCCTACCCGAGCACCGCTCGTGGTTGAGCGAGTTGCAGATTCGCATGACCGACGTGCCCGAGAGCTGGGACGAGCGGCTGTTGGTTGTCACGCTGCATCGAATTCGCCCTGACGGCTCAGTCGATGCAGCCCCGGTGGCTCGCGGTGATAGCCGAGTGAATCCGAAGGGGCACGTCTGGCAAAACGCACTGACCGTCACCGCCCGCGACAAGTCCCGTGGCACCGCTGACGCCTGGTCCGAGCCGCTGGCGATCGACGATGCCATCGCGAAAGGGAGATATCTCGTCCGCGTCACGCTCGCCCCGGATAGCGCAGCCAAACCGCAGTCAACCAGCGCTGTGCAGCTCGGAACCTTCACCGTCGAGGCCCCCTGGCCCCCCGGCTACCAGCCGCCAAAGATACTTTCGTGGAAGCAGCTCGAACCCAACCCCGCAGCCAGCGCTAACGCGAACAGGACCGATCGCTGAACGTGAGGCTTGCCTCGTTTTTTGTCGTCGTCTCCCCCTCGCCCCGCTTCGGGGAGAGCACCAACGCGAACAGTACCGATTGCGAAACGTGAGGCTTGCCTCGTTTTGTATCGTCGTCTCCCCCCCGCCCCGCTTCGGGGAGAGGGGGCCGGGG
>JBQCJB010000175.1:0-8858 GCA_051953155.1 Aureliella sp.
TACGACTTCATTCCCGTGGGACGAGGCGAGAAACTGCACGGCGACGCGGTTATCGAGATCGACAAATTCCCGCGCGATGCAGACGATCAGAAGCAGTGGGACTTGGAATTGCCGGTGGCATCGGCGATCCGCGGCCACATGCGCGACTTTTTGAAAGCTGTCGACCAGCGTTCCCAACCGGTGGCCGACATTGAACAGGGCCACATTTCGTCCGCCGCTTGTATCTTGGCCAATCTTTCCCAGCGGCTGGGACGCTCTTTGGCGTGGGATCCCGCGACGCACACGGTCAGCGGCGACGCGGAAGCTACCGCCCTGCTCCAGCGCGCGTATCGCCAGCCCTGGCAGCACCCGGCCGGCTAACGGTAGGTCCTGCTATGATTTTTAGTGACCGCAAGCCTGTGTGGGCCGGAGTGAGCATGGCACAATTGGCGTTCCGAATCGTTTCCATCTCAGCCATCGCAAGCTTCCTATTGGCCGCCACCGTTGGTGGGCAGCCGCCGGTCCTTCAGCGCAATCCACTCGGCGAGTTGCTTACCGAACAAGTGCACGTGCCACCCACGCTTCTCCCTGGCAGTCTTTACGTCGGCACGGCTCGTGAACTCAGCCCGCGCCAATCGATGCTCCTGGAGCGAGAGATTGGCAAAGAGCCACAGACGCTGGTGGTCATCGGCGCCGCGCCGCAACATTTGGCTGAGGCATGCCCTGCGAGTCTGCTACGTGTGCAATGGCGGAGCATCGCCGTGCATCGCCTGGCAGCCGCAGACGACGCGCACACGCGGGCCCGCTTGGCCGCAGACTTGGCGCGACTCTCGGAGGGTTGCTGCGTCTGGTTATGCGAGCGCGAATTGCAGGCTAGCTCGGACGCGTTTCGAGGTTGGCTCGGCGAGCAGTTGGCCGACTGCTTCTCGCGGGATGTGACCGTATGCCTGGCGCGCCAGCCGCAGCCCGCGCCGGCCGCGGCAAGCGCACGTGACTCGCGGACGTTCGCAGCCGGTCTGTCGCTGCTGCCATCGTTCCATCTGGTCTGTGACACTCATGCTCAGCCTGCGGAAAGCGTCGTCAGCGCCGATCAAGGCAATCCAGCGGCAGAGCAGCGGCAGTCGCACTTTGACGACACGGCGCGCGCGGAGATTTGTCTTGCGGAGAATAGCTGGCTCCGCGTGCGTGGCCGCGAGCTGTGGAATTTGTCCGAGTCGAACGAGTTGGCGGTCGTCGTGCCTGCGACCGAGCATTATCCGGACGAGCTGGTCGAACGCTTGCCGCCGCTCACCGCTTGTGACCTGGTCGCCATACGTCGCGCGGTGCACGAACGCCGACTGCCGGTGTTTCCCGGCGACGAAGCCTACGATCATCGGTTGTCGGGGGGCAGTTTGGTGATCGTCGGCGGCGGGGCAACGCCTCCCGAGATCTGGCAAAAGTTCGTCAAACTGGCCGGCGGCGATTCGGCGCGCATCGTGGTCCTGCCGACGGCAGTCGCCGAGCCGGAGGAGGACGCCTCGGAAGCTCGAATCTTCGAACGTTTGGGCGTGCAGCATGTGCAGGTGCTACCGCAAATCGACCGCGCTCAAGTCAGCAGCCCGGAGTATCTCGCGCAGCTGCGTGCGGCGACCGGCGTTTGGTTCGGTGGCGGTAGGCAGTGGCGCTTCGTCGATGCGTATTGGGCCACGCCGGCCTGGCAGGCGATTCTGGATGTCGCTCGACGCGGCGGTGTGATTGGAGGAAGCTCCGCGGGCGCGACCATCCAAGGAGACTTGCTCGTCCGCGGTCATCCGCTGGGCAACCACATCATGGTGGCCGATGGTTATCGCCGCGGTTTGGGGTTGCTGCCAGGCGTGGCCATCGACCAGCATTTTCGTCAACGCAATCGGTTCGCCGATTTGTCACGCGTCGTCGAGCGTTTCCCGACGGTGCTCGGCATCGGTATCGATGAAGCCACGGCGCTGGTCGTCGAGGCTCCGGACAAATGCTCGGTTATCGGAGAAGGCAACGTGTGGCTATCGACATCGCAGCCCGGGCCTGAGCCCTTCCTCAAGCGGCCTGCCGGCAGCGCATTTTTACTCTCCAGGCCGTAAACGGACGTCGGAGCAAGAGTGGTGGCACGGGCCATGCCGGATCGATTATGATCACGCCATCTCATTGATCCTCTCGCCCGCCGTCCTCTCTGCCCCTCCGAATCCTTATGCTCATTTGCGTTCGCTCGTCGGTTCGCCGGACCGCGGCTCATGGTGCTGGTCAACGTTTGGTTGGGCTAGTCGATCGGCAACTGCAACTGGCCAGGCTGTTGCTCTATGCCCTTGTCGTGTGGGGCGCCGCGCAGGCGTTTGCCGCTGCACAACCACCGACGTCCCACTTGCGAATGGCCGGTATCGCGGTCGCAACCTTCAGTCGTCCACGACCGGGGCGGCTGGTCACGTTTCGCACCACGGTCTCTAACCCTGGCACAGCGATGGAGTCGGCAATCGTGCTCGGCCGGCTCGAGGAAGTGCCCGGTTACGAAGCGGCAGCCGAGGTCCACGTTCCGGGCGGCGAGAGCCGCGACGTCAATCTGCGGATTCCAGTCCCGGCGGGATTACCGGATAAAAGTCTGATCAACGTCAGCCTGTCGCTGAATTCTGCAGAGGCCGGGCAGCGGGTGCTGCTCACTGTAAGCGGTCGACCGATCGTCGAATCGCTCTCGCTGCGGATCGATTCCGAGCCGTTGGTTACCGCGACGATGCTCGACAGCGAGCCCTTGTCGCCGCCGGAATGGGAGTGGCCGAAAGATCTTGATGCGATGTCGTACGAATTTGTCGTGGCTGCGCGGGTCGATTCGCAGCTGACCCGGCGGACGTTGACCATCGGCCATGAATCGTTGCCGGCCGAGTTGGCGGATTGGAGCGGTATCGATGCGCTGGTGATCGCGCGCGACGATCCACTGCTGGAGCCGGCGGCGATGGCCAGCCTGAGCACATGGTTGGTCTCTGGTGGCCGCCTCTGGATCATGCTCGACAAAATCACCCCCGAGAATTTGCAGGGGCTGTTGCCCGCCGGAGCCGCCTGCGAAGTGATCGACGACATCGAGCTGAATCGCTTCACGGTCCAGACGCACCAACTGGCTCCGATTTCGGTCGAGGACTGCACGGTGGATGGCGAGCGGCCGGTGCGGCTGCGACGCGTTCGGCAAACAGGCGGGACGGTCAGTCACGAGATCGATGGTTTCCCAGCAGCGTTTTGGTATGCGGTCGGCCGCGGCCGCCTACTGGTGACTACGTTGGAGGCCCGTGGCTGGGTCCAACCGCGCGAGCGGCCTCGCGAGGACAGCGTGGAACGCAACAGCGTTTACCAGATGCGATTGTGGGCGCAGTCGCTGGCCGATCAGTTTCATGAGATGGTCGACAGTCGCACACCGCTGGAGCGCGTCGAACTCGACTATCCGCTCAAGCATATCGGTAATCCGGTACCCGATCGAGCCTTGATTCTCGGTATCGTCTTCGGCTTCTGCGGACTGTTGGCGTTGACCGCGGCGTGGTGTTGGCACCTTGGCAGGGCGGTTTGGATGGGCTGGCTGGTGCCTTTGCTGGCGGCGGTGGCTTGTGTGCCGATCGTGATTGCGGCCGCCAGTTTGCGGCGGGGGATGGTGGACACCACCGCGCATCTACAACTGATCGAGGTGCATCCTGGCTCGCGGACTGCCCGTGGGCTCGAGTGGTCGGGAATGTTCAATTCCGATGACAAGGAGCGCCTGTTGGTTGCCCAAGGCGACGCGGTCGTCGACTGGCCGACGTCGGCGCCGCAGATCGACCAGCGGCGCTGGCTGTGGAAAGATTTTCAGGACTGGCAGCTCTCCAGTTCAGGCTGGCCACATGGAATCTGGCGAATGAGCTCTCGTTTCGGCTTGCCGCCGCAGCAACTCGATGTGGTGGCTCAGCTCGATCGCCAAGGGCTGGAACTGATACCGCCGCCTGCGTTAGACCAACCGCTCGAGGACGCCGTGCTCTGCTACACGCCAGGCGACAGCGTTGTATGTCGGCGTCTGGAACTCGGTAAAACCGTTCGGCCGGATGAAGCGCACTTAACCCTGGCCGATTCGTGGCTAGGGGATGCGATCGTCGATGATGAACAGGCGCGGCGCGACGCGGTTTATCGCGCGGTCCCGGGTCGCGCCGGCGAACTGGCCTATCCCAACTTTCCAGCCGTGCTCGGCTGGGCGAAACTCTGGCCCGTGCCGGTCGCGTGGAGCGAACCTGGCGATGAACGCGGATCGGCGCTCGTCGTCTTGCCTGTAAGGCTGATGCCAGTGGCCTCCGGCCAATCCGTGTCGGTGCCTCATTCGATTATCCGCGTCGAAACGCCGACGATTGGACAATCGCGCTCGAACGCCTTCTCCAACGCGAGCGGCCAATGGCGCGAGGAAACGACGCTGGCCATGCGCGTGCCGATCCGATTCCACCTGCCCGAGCAGGTTCGCCCCTTCGAAGCCGCAGAGATCATCGCCGACATCCAGGTTCGCGCGCCCGAGCGGTTCGTGACCATCGCTAGTCCGCTTGCGAGCGGAGATGGCACTGTCGCACGTTTCCGCAGCCCACTAGGTGCGCAGCGTTTTTCGATTACCGATCCGGCTCTCCTGGCTGATGCCCGCGATGGCAACCTCGACTTCACCGTCGAGATCGGTGACCGCATCGGCCGCCAAAAGGATGACACCAGCGCACAGCTCGGCCCCTGGCAAATCGATTACTTCCGCATCTCGGTCCAGGGGCGCGTCGGCCAGCGCGAGCCATCCTCGACCGATGCGAGCGCCGCTCGATAACCGAGCCGCATAGTTCACCTTGCACAAGATTTGATTTAGCTCGACGAGTTAACGAAAGATTGCGAACGATGAATGCCCACGAGCCGGTGGTGGTGACCGAGCAGTTGACGAAGCGCTATGGCGAGTTTACAGCGCTCGATGGATTATCGATCCATGTCAACCGCGGCGAGATTCTCGGTTTTATCGGTCCCAACGGCGCAGGAAAAACGACGGCCATCAAGATTCTCGTTGGGTTGTCGCGCCCGACATCCGGTCGGGCGAGCATCGCGGGGGTCGATTGCAGCCGCGGCTCGCGTCACATCAAGCGGCTGGTCGGTTACATGCCCGACCGCTTCGGTTCGTACGACAACATGCGCGTGCGCGAGTACCTTGATTTTTTTGGCGCAACCTATGGCATTTCGCTGCGCCGCCGCAGGCCGCGCATCGATGAGGTTTTGGAGATCACCAACACTGCGGGCATGCAAGACAAATTCGTGGAAAGCCTCAGTCACGGTATGCAGCAGCGCGTCGGTATCGCGCGGACGCTGCTGCACGATCCCGAGGTGATGATTTTGGACGAGCCGGCCAATGGTCTCGATCCTACCGCGCGGATCGAGATGCGCGACTTGCTGTTGAAGTTGGCGGCCAGCGGCAAAACGCTGATTGTCACCAGCCACATTCTGCCCGAGCTGGCGCGCATCTGCAGCACCGTAGCGATTATTACTGGCGGACGCCTCCGCGCCTTTGGACAACTGGACGAAGTCATGCGGCAACTGTGTCCCCGCCGCAGCTACGAGGTGCAGTTGCTCAAGGCGGACCAACTAGCGCAGGCCCAAGCGACGCTGGGTCAGTGGCTGGCCAAGGACGAACCGCTGCACGTCAGCCAGACCGAACGCGTGCTCCGTTTTCCAACGTCGCGGCCGGAGGGAGATTTGTCCAACCTGCTCGAGCGGTTAGTGGCTGAGCGTATCGGAATCGCCCAGTTCCGAGAGGTTGCCACGGATCTCGAGGATGCGTTTCTATCGGTGGCCTCCAGCAAACCAAGCTAGTCAACATGAACACTGCCGTACTTCGACGGGAATTGCTCGACCGCCTGCGCGCCGCCCAGACGCTGGCCTCGGTGCTTGCCTGCGCGCTGCTGGCCAGCGCACTGGTCTGGCTCAAGTGGCCCACCGATTCGCGTTTGGATGTCGTCAGCCAAGGGGCAATGCAGGTCTTCGGGCCGCTCAGCTATGCGTTGGCGGCGGCGGTTTTGTTGCTGGTACCCGCCTTTCCAGCGACGGCTTTGGTTCGCGAGCGGCGCCGCGGGACGTTGGCGCTGCTGCTCAATTCGCCGATGAGCCGACTGGAGATTTATCTCGGCAAACTGATCAGCAATTTCCTGCTGGCCGGGATCATTCTCTCGGTCAGTTTACCGGCGCTGGCCGCCTGCTATGCCATGGGCGGATTGTCGGTGACCGCACAGTTTGTGCCGCTGGTGGCAGTGCTGCTGGCGATGGCCTTACAGTTTACGGCGATCGGTTTGTGGGTCAGCTCGCGGGCGTCGACCAGCGATGCCAGTTTGCGATGGACGTACGCAGCGGTGTTAGCCGTGGTCGTGCTGTCGCTCGCGCCTGCGGCTCTCATAGGGCGCGTTGAAAGTTGGCAAGCCACGGCGGCCCACTGGCTGACGACACTCTCGCCGCTGGGCGCCTTGCGGCAGTTGACCAGCACCGGCGCCGCTACCGCCGCACTCGATCTGGCCGACGGTTGGCAAAGCTATGTCATCGCGGCTTGCCTCTCGAGCCTGGTTGCGGCCGCTGCGACGTTGGTCGCTCTAAGTCCCTATCGCTTTGACCGGCCCAAGCCAACCGGCACGATGTCGCATGATCGCCAGTCGGCATGGCGCTGGTTTCGTCGAGTCAGTTATCTGGTCGACCCGCAAGCCCGCAAGGCCGGCATTCCGTGGTGGCTCAACCCGGTCATGGTCAAGGAATTTCGCACCCGCAAGTTCGGCCGTCTGCACTGGCTGATCCGTTTGGTAGCGGTGTGCAGTATCATCTCGTTGACATTGACCGTCGTCTCGGCCGCGGGCACCGTCAGTTGGGGCGTCTCGCGAATCGCTGCAATGCTGGTGCTGATGCAAATCGCCTTGCTGGTCGTGCTCGGACCGAGCCTGGCGTCGGGCTTGATTGCGGCTGAGCGGGAGACCGGCGGCTGGCAGTTGCTGCGCATGACGCCCATGTCGGCCACGCGGATCGTCATTGGCAAACTGATGAGCGTCGTCTGGACGATGGCACTGATCCTGCTGGCCACGTTGCCGGGATACCTGGTGATGATGTGGATCCAGCCCTCGATCGCGCCTCAAGTGCAGCGTGTGCTCGTGTCGCTGGTCCTGGCAACGGGGTTGATCATTTCGGTCAGCGCCGTCATCAGCGCGTTTTGGTCCAACGCCGCAGCGGCGACGGCGACCAGCTATGGCGTGCTGCTGTCCCTGTTCGTCGGACCGCTGCTGATTTGGCTTGCGCGCGGCAAGCCGTTTGGCGCAACCTTGGTCGAGCGGGCGCTGATGATCAATCCGACTGCCGCCGCTCTGGCTGAGATTCGCACGCCGGGGTTTGAACCGTACAACCTGACGCCCGTCGCCTGGTGGATCGCTGCGGGCCTTTCCGCTGCGTGCCTGCTCGTGTTGGCCGTTCGCACCTGGTCGCTGACGCGCCCCGACTGAGCGTCGTCACGCGGGGCCGGGCGCGAGTGTTTTTCATTGACCGAGAGAGCGCTGGAATGTTGAGATTCACGTCGAGATCGCTCGGCATACTCGGGGTCATGTGCATCGTTGGCGCAGGCCTGGGGTTGGGCTCGTGCCCGACTGCCGCTGAGGCTGTGGAATCGGAAAAGGTTCAGTACCGGTGGGTGCATGACCCCGAACTGGACGTCCAGTGGTGGCCGGCCGAGGCCAAGCCAGTGCTGCGGGTGACGCCGGAGCGTTTGGAATCTGGCTCGGCAACCGACCGCCTCGAGGCCGCGCAGGCCATCGTGCGGCTGGGCAATCGCGACACGCCAGCGCGAGCCGAACTGCTTCAGGCGCTGCTGAAGCATCTCGCCCGCGGCGAGCCGCAGCGGCATGTGCGGGCCGCCTATGCCGCCGCTGCGTGCCGACTGGACGATGGCAGTCATGCAGAACAGTTGTGGAAGCTCATGGGCGACGACGCGCTCGCGCGGCCCGCCATCGAGCAAGCCTTCATCGACTGGGGCAGCCCAGCGCCGCTGACTTACTGGAGAGACCAGCTGGTCGATCGCACCGCGAGCGAATCCTCTTTGCTCCGGGCCCTGAACGGTATCGGAGCGGCTGGGGCAGCGTCGGATTTGGCAGCCTTGGTCGAAATCGTCACCGATGCCACGCGAGACGCCGCCGTTCGCCTGGTCGCTGCCAAGGCCATCGGTCGGCTCAGCCCGAGCGACCAACTGGTTTTGGCGCAGCGCCTGCGCACATCGTCGGCCACTGGTGACCTGATGGCTCTCTACGTGCTCGGCCGGCGATCGTCTCCGGAGATCAACGCTTTCGTCCTCGATGTCGCCCAGCACGGCGGCGCACCCGCCCAGCGGCACGCTTACCAATGGCTATGCGAACTCCAACCCGAGATCGCTCAATCGAAGGCAATGGAATTTGCGCAACATTCCGATGCCGAGATACGCCGGTTGAGCCTCGAACAGATTCAGAACAGCGACGGCGGCGAGGCGATTGCCAGTCTAACGGCCGCGCTGAGCGACGTTCATCCGACGCTGCGCAATCGCGCCCGCGAGCTTCTGCAAGGCAGGGCGGGTCGCGGACCCGAGCACAGGCAAGCGGTCGAAGGGGCGATTGCTGAGCAACTGCGATTGGACCAGTGGCGGCCGCTGGAACAGACGCTGCGGCTGGCCGTCGATCTCGAACTGGACGAACATGTGCCGCGCATGCTCGAACTGCTCGATCATCCGCGCCCCGAAGTTTGTATCACGGCGGCTTGGGCGCTGCGGCATTTGGCCAGCGACGAACAAGCGCTTGAAGCGATGCTCGAGCATGCGCGAGTCGTCACTGCCAAACTGGAATCGGACGCGCCGCAGCCGCCGGGCG
>JBQCJB010000176.1:0-10149 GCA_051953155.1 Aureliella sp.
TAAAGGGTGCCAAATAACGCATCCACTCGATTGCTTGCCCGACGTCCCAGACCTGATTGGCGTCGACCATCATTCGCCGATCCCAGCCGATTTCTTCGCGAATGATGCGGCAACGACGGACGTCGTCCTCCAGATCGCGGCCGACTTTGATCTTGAAGCAGTTCCAACCGTCGGCCAGGCTCTGCCGGCACAGCTCGCGCAGTTTATCGTCGGAGTAACCAAGCCAGCCTGCGGAAGTCGTATACGCAGGATAGCCTTCGGCCTGGAGCTGGGCGATGCGCTCCGGCCGCGTCGGCGCCCAGCGCTGGAGGATGTCGAGCGCTTCATCCGGAGTGAGCGCGTCGGTGATGTAGCGGAAGTCGACGCAGTTGACTAACTGCTCGGGCGACATCTCGGCCAAGAGCTGCCACAGCGGTTTGCCTTCGGCTTTGGCGTAGAGATCCCAGACCGCATTGACGACGGCGGCGGTCGCCAGGTGGATCACTCCCTTCTCCGGACCGACCCAGCGGAGTTGGCTGTCCCCGGTTACCCGCCGCCAAAAGCCGCGCATGTCAGCGGCGATCGACTCGAGCGAGTCGCCGACGACCAGACCACGCAAGGCTTCGATCGCGCGACAGCACAGATCGTTGCCACGGCCGATCGTAAAGGTCATGCCATGGCCGGCAAGGCCGGGATGATTCGTGTGCAGGATGCAGTACGCGGCCGAATAGTCCGGGTCCGGATTCATTGCATCCGAGCCATCCAACTGCGTCGAGGTCGGGAATCGAAGATCGTGCACCGTCAGATCGGTAATCGTGATGGGCATATTGGCTTTGCGCGAGCGGCGGAGAGAGTGCGAAGAATCAGGCAGCGGCTGTGATGATATCAGAAAATCGTCGGGCTCCGCGCATTATTCCAGCGTCCGCCGATAGAGCCGCGCCTTGGCCAGTTCGGTTACCACGACGTACAGAGCTGTGATCGCCAAGACGGCCCCCAAGACATGAGGCGGCAAGGGCGTGAACCCGAGCAGGCCGGCGAACGGTAGGTGGGGTAGCGCCAGCGTCACGATGACGATCACCAACGTGCCGATCATCAGGAAGCGGCCAGGTTGGCTGCGAAAGAAGGGGCGACGCGTGCGCACGACCAAGGCAATGAGCACCTCGGTCAGCAGCGATTCGGTGAACCAGGCGGTGCGGAAGATCGTCGGCGGCGCAGCAAAGAGACCCACCAGTGCCGCGAACGTTAAAAAATCGAATAGCGAACTGAGGACGCCGAACTCGACCATGAAACGCCCGATGAAGCGGATGTTCCACCGTCGCGGCCGCTCGATCAGCTCGCGATCGACGCTGTCTCCAGCCAGTCCAATGGCAGGTATGTCGGACAGAAAATTGTTCAGCAGAATCTGTCCGGCCAGCAGCGGCAGGAACGGGAGGAAGGCTGAAGCGAGCGCCATGCTGAGCATGTTCCCAAGATTGGCGCTCATCGTCGTCAGGACGTATTTCAGCGTGTTGGCAAAGGTGATGCGACCTTCCTCGATACCGCGGCGAATGACATCCAGGTCGCGCTCGAGCAACACGAAATCGGCGGCGTCTTTGGCCACGTCGGTGGCTTGATCGACCGAGATGCTCGTGTCCGCAGCATGCATGGCTGGCGCATCGTTGATGCCATCGCCCAGAAAGCCGACGACTTGACCCATCTTGCGAAGTGCCAAGATGATCCGTTCCTTTTGGTTGGGATCGACTTCAGCGAAGATGTCGGTCTCCCCGGCCGCATTCCACAAGGCTTCGTCGTGCATGGCCAACAGGTCTCGCCCTGTGAGCACCCGCTGGGCGCGCAAGCCCACACGAGCGGCCACATGCTGGGCGACCAGTTTGGTATCGCCGCTGATCAGTTTGACGGCGACGCCCAATTGCTTGAGGTCGGCGATAGCCTGATCGACGCCCGGCTTGGGATGATCGAGAAATGTTAGGAAACCCACAAAGCACAGCTCGCGCTCGTCATCGCGACCGTAGGCCGGGGCTTCGGCCAGCTCGCGCGTAGCTACCGCCAAGACGCGCGTGCCTTCGCGCGACCAGCGTTCAAAACGGCTCGACAGCGACGCTCGCGCTGCGTCATCCAGCAGCTGGCCATCGGGCAAGCGGGTGCAGATCGCCAGCACCGGTTCGAAGGCTCCCTTGGTAATCATGCGCATCACGCCTTGATCGCGAATGATCACGCTGAGCAGTTTGCGCGTGAAATCGTAAGGGACCTCCGCGATCTTCTCGATGCCGCCCATCTCCGGAGTTGCCTCTCGCAAAATGGCGTCGTCGAGTGGATTGCTCAAGCCTGTCTGGCTGGCTGCGTTGATCGAGCCCAGTCTCAGCACCTGGGCGTCCTCGCGACCGTGTTGGTCGTAGGCCCCTTCCAGCCGCACGACCCCCTCGGTCAACGTTCCGGTCTTGTCGGTACACAGCACCGTCATGCTGCCGAGATTCTCAATGGCGTTCAGCCTCCGGACCAGGACGCCGTGACCAGCCATAAAGCTCGCGCCGCGAGCCAGATTGACGCTCAGGATCGCCGGCAGCAGCTCTGGGCTCATGCCGATGGCTAGTGCGGTTGAAAACAACAGCGTCTCGACCGGCGGCCGTCCGAGGGCGACGTTGATCGCAAAGACCAGCAGCACCATGACCAGCATGGCTGTCGTCACCAGGTAGCCAAACCGCAACAGGCCGCGGTCGAACTCCGTTTGCGGCGGTCGCAGCTGCAAGTGCCGCGAAATCGCGCCGAACTCGGTCGTCGGTCCCGTGTGGATGACCAGGCAGCGGGCGGTACCGCTGCGGACATTGGTGCCGAGGTAGACGCAGTTGGTGCGCCGCGCCAGCGGAGTTGCCAGCGGCAGCGTGGCGGGCTCTTTCTCGACTGGAAAACTCTCGCCGGTCAGCAGGCCTTCGTTGACGAAGAAGTCGTTGGCTTCCAGAACCAGGGCGTCGGCCGGTACGAGCGTGCCGGCGGATAACTCGAAAACGTCTCCCGGCACGACGTCGCGCTGCGCGACCATGACGGCGCGGCCGTCGCGGATCACTTTGGCTTGCGTACGCACGCGCTCGCGCAGGGCGGCGGCGGCCGTCGCCGCTCGATATTCACGCGAGTAGCCGATGCCGACACTGGCCAGGAGGATCGTCAGGATGACGGCTGCATCGGTCCATTGGCCGGTAAAGGCCGAGGCTGCCCCGGCAAAGACCAGCAGCGAGAGGAGCGGATTGCGAAGCTGGTTCCACAGCGCTTCCAGTCCCGTGTGCTGGCCGCGGTCCCGCAGTTCGTTCGGACCCCAGTCGCTCAAACGCCGTTGGGCTTCGTCGCTGGTCAGTCCCGAGGCGCTCGTTTCGAGCTGGTGCATGATCGCGGCGGCATCCATCGCCCAAAATCCGTCGCGTAGCGCTGGGCGAGCGCGGCCGTTGGGATGACGCAGTGCAGCCCGCGAGAATATCAGTCCCGGAACCATCGGTAGCCAGAAGCTCAAGCCGCGAAACAGCAGCGTCGCCGCGAGAGCTTCCGCGATCGGAACTCCCGACATTTTTAAGGTGAACACGGCCGTCGCTTCGAAGGTTCCGAGCCCTCCCGGAATGAAGCCGACGGTGCGCAGCAGCGAGGCGGCCATGAAACTGGCAAACACGCCAGAAAACGGCGCTGCAACTCCGACGGCTCTGACGAGCATCCACAGCGTGGTGACGTCCAGGAACACGAGCAACAGTTGCCACAGCATGGCTCGGCTCAGTAGTGGCACGTTGCGCACGAGCCGGCGATCGGCTTGATTGAGCAACTGCAGGCCTGCCTTGGCCAATCGCAAGTGCTCCAGTGCCCGCGGCGGCAAACGAGGGCTCCGACCAGACAGGGCCAGCGCCGCCCACACCAGCAGCGCGGCATATGCGATGAAGACGACGGAGAGCGCGAAGAGCACTCCGTTGGAATGACCATTGAGACTGAAGATTGCCAGAGCCGCAGCCAGGCACGCGACGTAAGCGGCGTAATACGAGATCAGGCTGATGACCAGGCTGGCCATCACCAAATGTCTTGGCATGCCACGCCGCTCGAGGGCATGCGCGACCAACGTCGCGCCGCTGAGACCTCCACTGGGTAGCGCCTGGTCGATGAACAATTTAGCCAGACTCAGTCGGTAGGCTTGCCCGAGCGGCAAGCGGTAGCCGCCGGCGTGGGCCACCAGTCGCCAGACAGCTGCCGGCGCGAGATAGGTGGCGACTTGCACCGCTAACGCTGCCAGAATCCAGGTCGGTGCCGCATGCTCCGCAGCCACCACCAGTGCCCGCTCTTCGCTCAGGTGGAGGGCGGCGGCGATGACCGTCGCCAGAATGGCGGCGCCGAAGAGCCACGCCAGCCAGTTGGTCCTTCGCCGCGTCGGCGCCGAACTCTGACCGGCTCGCTGAGGCAAGAGTTGAATCACCGCACACTCTCCGTTCTCTTGCTTGCCCCGCCTTGTCTTGTTTCGACCCTTTATATTCTCGAGCCCCCTCCCCCCGCTTCGGGCGAGGGTGAGACTGAGTATAGAGCGCTGCGAAGTCGGCGAGGGAGAGACGCGAAAGAGGTTTTTAGGCGGCTCGGTTATTCCAAGAGATCGACAGTTGCAGCACGGTCGCGATCGAGACCCATGTCAGATAGGGTAGCTGGGCCAGTGCGACCCAGCGGTAATGTTTCCAGATGGCGAACATCGACCATACAATCGTGGCCCAAACAATCACGATGTCGACGCTGGCCAGCGGCAAATTGCGCAGGCCGAACTGGATGGGCGTGAAGGCGATATTGGCCGCCAGGTTAATCGCGAAGGGAATCGTCACCTGCCACGGCACTTTGCGCCGCGCGGCCTGGACGAAGACGAAACCGAACGTGATGAGAATGATCGGATAGAGAATCTGCCAGATCAGTCCAATCGTCGCCGGCTCCGGCGTCCAACTCGGCTTGTCGAGCGAATCATACCAAGTGCGCCAATCCATCTGCCCTGCCTGTTTGTCCTGCCCGCGTGTAATGTTCATCAGCCGGCAATGTCTCCGCGGGTTTGCAGCGCCATCGCCGTGCCGTTTCGAACATTCTAACGGCTCGGCGAACAGGCTGAGCCCGAGGAAAGCCCGAGGATCGCAGTTTGGTTTCGATCCCGAGCGCGGGGGTTATGCGCGGCGGGGGGCTAGCGGGCGGCCGGCGGCGTCGAGAGCTCCAGGACGAGGAACCAAAGCATTAGAAAGGGGACCATTCCACAGACCAGCGCCGTGGCCCAAAACGAACGCGGCCAGTTCATCGCGGCCAGCGCAGCGGGAGAGGCGGTGAGCGACACGCTGATCCACACCGCCGGCAGCACAATTGCAAAAATGCCCAACAAGGCCATCAGCGCCGTAAAGGGATAAATGCGACCGCGCAGCAGCCATAGAATCACTGCCGCGATCTGCAGGATCACAAACCCGCTGGCCGGTAGAAGTGCCAAAGCAGGCTGCTGCTGGGATGCGAGGAAATAGGCCGTCACGACCATCCAAGCCGAACTGCCAATCGACGGACCAAACCATCCACCTGCGTTCCACTGGAAACGCCGCGGGCCGACCAGTACAGGACTAGAAGCACTCATTTCAACTCCGGCACCTGGAAAACAAGACCTATCCCAGAAAGAGGCGATCAGACCGGCCGCGAACTGCGAGAAATTGGCTCGCTGGGAGAAACTGGCTGGCCGGGAGACACGGGCTCGCCGGCGAGGTTCGTTTCGCAACCACAACGCTGGCAACGATAACCTCCTTCGATCCATTGCCGCCGGCTCTTGGTCCAGGGCGACTGGAGGACCGGCAACCTTGCTCCGCACTGCGGGCAGTTCACACGCCGCTGCGTGCCCCAAGCGAGAAATGCGAAAAACAATAGAAACGGAATTAAGGGGAGCAGCCAGTTCGTCATAGGATCCTCCGGCACTCAATTCGACGGCCAGCGGAAAATTTTGGAATAAAACACGACCCGCCGCCGCGAGTTTCAGCTTCGCGCCCGGCTGCTCGACCGCAAAAACAATTATCAATCCGCGAAACGAAGCGGGCAACGGGGTCAGGCTGAAGCCGCGCTTTTCACGCAGATGCGCTCGCCCCCGCGAGCGAGATTTTCTCATCGCTAGCTCTTCATTGATCAAGGCCGTAAATTGGATTAGGATGGGCGCGGCCAAACGGGTGATTGCTTAAAAATCTTTTTTCAGTCGAGTATGGCGGTGGATGTGGAGCCGGGAGGGCGATCGACGAGCGTCGGACGTTTGCCGGCGGTGGACGACGAGCTATTGCTCTACAAAGATCTCCGCCGCTTGGCCGCGCGACGGCTTCGCAGCCTGTCTCCGGGCGACACGCTGAGCGCGACGGCGCTGGTTCACGAAGCGTATCTAAAACTGTCAGCTTCCAAGTGGGCGTCCCAGAGCCAAGTCTGGACGAACAAGAGCGTCTTCTTTGCCGTCGCCTCCGAGGCGATGCGGCAGATCATCATCGACCATCATCGCAAGAAGGCCAGTCAGAAGCGCGGCGGCCAGCATGCGCGGCTGCACATCGAAATCGATTCGCTGCCCGGACAGAGCGCGCCGGTCGACGTGTTAGCCTTGAGCGAGGCACTGGATGTCTTCGCCGCCAGCCATCCCACCAAAGCTGTGCTGGTCAAGCTGCGATATTTTGCCGGCTTGTCGATGCCCGAATGCGCCGAAGCGCTCGATGTCTCACTGCCGACTGCCGAACGGCATTGGCGGTACGCGCGTGCCTGGCTGGCTGATTATCTCGGAGTGGGGGCTTGAGTTCGCCAGCGCGCTGGGATGAAGACAGCATCTTCGAGGCCGCGCTGCAGGCCGAGACGGCCGACAGCCGCCAAGCGGTGCTCGACGAGCATTGCAAGGACAATCCTGCTCTGCGGCAACGCATCGAGGCCCTCCTGTCGGCGTTCTACCGCAGCGAAATTCTCGAAGAAGCTATTCCTGAGGCGGCCCAAGTCGCCGGCCAATTCCGCGATGTTCCCACTCCCGACAGCCACCGGTCCCTGATCGGCAAGACGCTCGGGGGCTACGAAGTTCTCGAAGCGATCGGCGCCGGCGGCATGGGCGAAGTCTATCTGGCTCGCTCGACCATCGACTCTACCGCACTGGTGGCGCTCAAAGCGATCAAGCCTGGAATGGATACGCGGCAAGTGATCGCGCGTTTCGATTTGGAACGCAAGACGCTCAAGCATTTAGACCATCCCAACATCGCAAAATATTTGGATTGCGGTGTGTCCGAATCGGGGCGAGCCTACTTCGCAATGGAACTCGTTCGCGGGCTGCCGATCACTCAGTATTGTGAACATCATAAACTGGGTATTGAGGACCGCGTCAAATTAATGGTCCAAGTGTGCGATGCCGTCGAACATGCCAACCAGCGCGGCATCGTGCACCGCGATCTCAAGCCGAGCAACGTTCTGGTAACGCAAGAAGCCGGACAGGCCATTCCCAAAGTCATCGATTTCGGCGTCGCCAAGGCGCTGACGACGGACCTGAGCGTCAACACGCTGTTTACCGGCGCGATTCAATGGCTCGGCACCCCATCGTACATGAGTCCCGAACAGGCGCAGTGGAGTACGGACGTCGATGCCCGTTCGGATGTTTATTCGCTGGGTGTGCTGCTGTTCGAATTATTAACCGGAGCGACCCCGCTGCGTTTGCAGGCCGGGCAGTCGCTGGGGATCGACGAATTGCGAGTGCGCATCGTCGAGGTCCCCGCGCCTTGGCCCAGCCGGCTTTTGTCGGCCCCGCGACGCGCTCGCTCTGGCAGCCGCGCGGCGGCAGTCAGTGCGCCCGCCGCGCCTCACGGCGTCACGGGTCCGGCCGCAGATGCGCTGGTCAGTCTTAGCCGGTTCGAGCGCGAGCAGATAGTTCGCAAAGTCCGAGGCGATCTCGACTGGATTACGCTCAAGGCGCTCGAGAAGAGCCGCGATGCGCGCTATGCCTCCGCCGGGCAACTGGCCGCCGACCTGCAGGCCTATCTCGACCATCGCCCAGTCACGGCGCGGCCGCCCAGCCTGATCGTGCGCTTGGAACGCTGGCGCCGACGCGAGCGGAGGCTTGCGCCGGTGATGGGGGCGCTCGGACTGGCGGCTTGCGTCGTAGGGCTGCAGCTCTGGCGCGACGCGACTCGTCCCCAGTCGAGTCCGCTGGCGTCCGCGGAGCCTTCGCTGGCGGAGGCCGGCCGAACCGATCCGACCAGTCCGCGTCTCCAGTTTGCCGAAAACGTGCGACGAGCTGGGAGCTTGCTGGCCATGGACGACGTCGTCGGAGCTCGACGCGAACTGCAAACGTATCTGACTGCCAACGGGGGGCCGTACGCCGACCACTTCGCGACCAAGTATTTGAAGACTCAGTTTCTCAAGCCACTGCGTTCCCTATCCAAGCACTCTAGCGACATCATCCACGCCGACATCAGCCGCGATGGCCGATGGTTGGCCAGCAGCGATCACGCCGGTGAGATCGTCCTGTGGGATAACGCCAACCAGAAGGAAGCCCATCGTCTGCGCGCCAGCGACAACGAAGTGCACTGCGCCAAGTTTTCGCCCGATGGCAGCTTGCTGGCCACCTGCGGACAGGACAGCACGGTGCACCTCTGGCGAGTCGCCGATGGCCAGCTGTTGGCCGATCTTGCCCTGCATGAAAATACAGTCAACGGCTTGGACTGGTCGCCCGATGGACGCCAGATCGCGTCGAGCGACCGGGGCGGTCTCGTCGCCGTGTGGGATGTCCAGTCGCGCCAGTGCGAACACCAACTCCGGCAGCACACCGGTGCAGTGCGGGCCGTCGCGTGGTCGCCCGATGGCAAGTGGTTAGCCTCTGCCGACGATCAAGGAACGCATCTGTGGAGCACGCAAACCTACGCGCTGGAACGCTCGGTCAAAGCTCGGGAAAGTGTCGTGGTCCTCGCTTTTTCGCCCGATAGCCGCTACTTGGCTTCGGCAGGTTATGGTGGACCGTTAGTCGTACAGGAGCCAGGCCAGGAGAAGCTGCCTTTCGAGCATGCGTGCGCCGGAGCTGTCTGGTCGATCGCGTGGGGCGACCATCATGAACTGGTCCTGGGGCTCGACCATGGCCGCCTGGAGGTCATGCAGCACTACGCCGACCTGCGTCCATGGATAACGTCGAAAGTCGTGTCGCTGCCGAGCGATTCATCGAACATCAAAGCCCTATGTTTTTCACCCGACCGCAAGACCATCCTGGCCGCGTGCGAGCAAGCCCGCGCGCTGCGATGGCTGCCCATTGCTGGCGTTATGGGGTACGAAGCAGTCGACTCGAAAGACAAGCCCCTCGGTGGTAATGCGGAGCTGGGATGCTTTTTTCGAACGACGCGCAAAGGGCGGGCGCTGTCGATGGAACGCGATGGAGTCGAACTGGCGGCGATCACTTGTCCCGATCAGGCGAACCTCATCACGCCCGCCTTTTCCAAAGTGCTGAACCGTCTGGCGATCTCATGCAGTCGCGGTAATTACGCCATCCTGACGCTGATCGATCCAGAGGCCAAGAGAGTCCAGCGCACGCGCAGGATTCCATGGGGCGTGCGCTACGCGCGCTTTTCCAGCGACGGCTCGAAACTGGTCGTCAGCGGAACGCGCGGCTCGACCGGCATCTGGCATTTGGAAAAAGATGAATTCCAGGATATTTCTTTGACCGAAGCGCGGTCGACGGCCCTGATCGCCACGCATCCGCAGGCCGAGGAAATGTTGATCTCGGCTCATGGATCGAGAAAGATATCGCGATTGGATTTGACCACCTGCCGCGAACTGGCCGCGGCCGAACCGCAGAGCGGCGTTCACAGCTTGGTCTATTCTCCCGACGGCCAGGTCGCTGTCGTCGGCGAGGTCGGGAGGATTTCGCTATGGCGGCCAGACCTTTCGGCACAAACACTGGCTTTGCCGCTGACAGGCGTGGTCGCATCGCAGCCGGTCATCGCGCTGTGCTTTTCGCCCGATGGCCTAGTCCTGGCCGCGCTGCTAAGAAACGGCATCATCAAAGTATTCGATTGGCCCACGCGCAGCGAACTGCTGACCGTACCGACGCATCTCAAGTCGCTCAACGACCAGTTGTGGTGGATCAACTTCGTCAATCCCCAGCACCTGGTCGCCGGTCACGGAGCCAGCGAACAGTACATCAAGCTCGACGTGACCCCC
>JBQCJB010000177.1:0-14379 GCA_051953155.1 Aureliella sp.
GATTCAAGCTCCGCGACCTGGGCTTCCAACCGGGCGGCCCCCGCCCGCCGCGGCCGTCGTAACACCAAAAACCTTCCCCCCCTGGAACACAACCTCGACAAAAAACAACACCTCCAAAACAAAGAACACCTATACATCAGCACTCGAGGCAGGAACGCCCGCGGCGGGCAGCGCCGGAGCTTGACCGCGGGCAACGCTCGGCAAAGCGCTCAGGGCGACCAGCAGCCATGCCGCTCGACCTAGCGTTGCCGATCTTCGGGTCGCAGTTGTTGTGTGCAGTTCCATCGTGCGCCTCGTTTCGCCGTTGCAGGGTTGACGCACGCTGATAGTGTTTTCGGTGCGGCGCGGCCAAGAGCAGTCCGCCGACTCGGCGCAGCTTCGCAAGATTCCCGCTTCGGCCCGGGAGGCTCGCTGCCCCCTCCTCGGCACACTTAAAAGATCCTCTCCGGAAATGTGTTCCTGGATGGTGGGTGTCTGGTTGACCCGGAGGTGGGGCTGGGCGAGATTGATATCGAACTGCAGACAGGTGGACTCGATCGAGGGCTGAGGAATATGGCCACGGAACTTGAGACCTCTGGCGATTTGCCGCAGCAGTGTTACCAGCGTGGCACGCGATTGCTGGTCCGACTGCAGCGAGCCGCTCGGGCCGCCCGGTTGGAAGCCCAGGTCGCGGAGCTTGAATCGGCGCTGGCCGAGGCCCGCTGCGGTCGCACGCAGCCTTTGCTCCGCTGCCTGGCCCGCTTCGACGCGCCAGCCGAGCTGGCGAGCGACCACCGGCAAGCGGACGTGCTGGCGGATCAGGAACTGCACGCAGAACGGGACGAAGCACAGCACGCAGAACGGGACGAAGCACAGCACGAAGAACAGCGCGAAGAACAGCGCGAAGAACAGCGCGAGGCACAGCCGCAGGGTTGGGCGCGCTACCTGCCTCATGCGGAGCGACGCCTGCGCGAGCGCGAGTTGCCAGCGGGCGAGCCCGCTGCCGCCGAAGCTTGCGATGCTGTTGTCGATGCGGATCCCGAACTCGAAGCTTATGCGGTTGCAGATGCTGATGCGATGGCGGCAACGTTCGGCGAGGCTCCCTGCGAAGAAGCTCCCGCCGACGAGGCTCCGGCAGAAGAAACGCTCTGCAGCGAGCCTGGGGAGGCTGAGGCCCTGGCGGCCTGGCGGACCAGTGACACTGCCGACGGCGAGGGCGACGCGTCAGCGGCGCGAGCGCGCGGGATCGACCGGCCGCTCGCTAGCGGCATGAGCCTCAGCCTCGTCGCGCACGTAGTTCTGCTGACCAGCCTGTTTTTGATCACGTACAAACTCCCGCGCGAACCGGCCAGCCTCGGTCCACAGGTCGTGTCCGTCGCCGCGCGCAGTGAGGAGCTCGAACCAGGCCAACCGCTCGAGCTGCCTGAACCGATCGAACTGGAAATGCCCGAGCTGGCGACGCAGTCGACGCCCAGCCCGGCGGAGCCGACCGCGCTAGCAGACCTCGCGCACGCGGCGCTCGATGCCAGAGCGTCCAGTCTGGCAGCGGCTGCGGCGGCACCCACCAGTGGTCCGCTGGGAATCGGGGCGGCCTTGCCAGGCGGTGGTCAGGGGGATGCGGGCCGATCGCGACGCGGCGGAGCGGCGGACCTGGCCAAGATCGGAGGTCAGTTTTTTGGCGTCGGCGCCGGCGGCAATTTCTTTTGCTACGTCGTCGACAGTTCCGGTAGCATGCGCGGCGAAGCCTGGCTGGCCGCCAAATCGGAACTGCTGCGGTCGCTGAGCACCCTTTCCGAGCGGCAAAGATTCCTGATCGTTTTCTTCGCCGAAGAGATAGCGGCCATTCCGGAACCGGGGGAGCGCACTCCCGCCCAGCGCGGTCTGACGGCGACACCTCAAAACATCGATCACGCGCGGCGGTGGATCGAAACGATCAAGATCTCTCGCGGTGGACCGCCCAACGACGCGCTGGGTTGGGCGATCGAGCGGGAACCTGATGCGATCTATTTATTGACCGACGGCGTAACGAAAACCGACGTGTGCACGTTCCTGCGCACGCGGAACCGAATCAGCGATTTCATCAGCGGCGATCAGGTGCGCGTGCCGATCCACGCCATCGCCTATCACTCGCTCGACGGCCAGCAATTGCTCCGGCAAATCGCTGAAGAGAACAAAGGCCAGTTTCATTACGTCCCGGCCCCGCGACGATAGTTCCAGCTTTGGCGAGGCGGTTGAGAAGTGACCGCTTCAATCGAGGTCATCGACGACGGTCACGTGGAATTTGACGAATTCCTTGTCGCGGCCGGCATCCAGAGCGGCCACGACCGCCTTGTGGGTGCAGTCGCGGTGGGCTTCGATGATCAATTTCTCGGGCGGTTCGGCGCCGGGCACCGCCCGCGCGTCTTCCAGCGCCATTAGCAAGTCTTGCTTGCTGGAGGCTTCGCGGTCGGTGCCGTCGGGCATCAGGACCATGTAAGCGTTATGTTCGTCGACCTGCACGGTCACTGAATCCTGCGTTTCGTCGCTTGCAACCTGGACGGCGCGCGTGCTGGCCTTCTGTTCCTTTTGCACGGGCACTTCCAACGACTTTTGGAGCGTGAAGTTGGCCGTGCTCATGAAGAAGATCAGTAGCAGGAAGGTGATGTCGACCATCGGCGTCATGTCGATGTGGTCGTGCGGCAAACCGCGGCGTTTGCTCAGCGGTTCATCGATATCCTCTTCGTCGGTGATTTTGGGCACGGGAGCTTTGGCGGCGGCCGTCAAAGGTTCCTGCAGCTGGCCGACACGGCTAAGTTTCGCAGCCATGGCGGCGAAGCGTGCTTCGGCCTGCCGCTCCTGCCGGGCTGCGTCGATCTCCGCCTGGCTCGGGATCGTCACCGGTTGCTCGCATTGCGGGCATCGAATTTCGCGGCCGAGCATCCGCGAGTGAAGGTTGCGGATCGCCTGGCAGTGCGGGCATTTGAACCGAACGGACATATCTGCTTCGCGACTGGTGTTGGCTGATGGGCTGGAGCGTTACGCGGTCGAAGTTTTTTCTGTTTGCAACTGGGGCTTGGTTTATCGCACGGCGATGTGCACCGACTGGCCTTCTTCGAGAACGCCGGCGACGGCTTGCCGCACGCGTTCTACTTCGCCGTAACGCACGTCGCCGGCGGCTTTGACCAGCACCTGGCTGCGTTCGCTGCTCAATTCGCGTTCGACGTATTCGGCGATCTCGGCTTCCTGCTGTTCAGGGTCGGCTGAAAAGGAAGTGCCGTCGCCGCGAACGACTTGGGCCACCTCATCGCTGCCTTTGCGCATGGCCAGGACGACGAATTCCTTTTCGACGACGTTCTTGCCATTGAACGATTCGGGCAGATCGACTTTCGGCGAACTGCTGATCTTGGTGCTGACCATGAAAAAGATCAGCAGCAGGAAAACGATATCGACCATTGGAGTGAAGTCGATTTCGTCGTCGATCGGCACCGGTTCGCGGGCGACGATCTCGTCGTCGCCGTGCGACGCGGGGGCTCGCTTGGGAACTGGGAGGGCACCGCCGCCACCTGCCATGTCTGCCAATCTCTTTTAACTAAAGGAACACGCTGGCCAAAGCTGAGAGATCAAGCGCCGCGCGAGCGCACGACCGACTTCTTTTCGAGCCCTTCCTTCAGGGCATTCATCACTCGCGTCAGTCCGGAAGCGACCAATTGTTCCATCTCGCGGATGCGATTGGTCACGGTGGCCAGGATGACGATCAGAGGAATGGCGACCAGCAAGCCCATGGCCGTGTGTTCCAGGGCCATGCGGATATCGCCAGCCAGCGCCTCGGGCTTGGCATTGCTGGCCGTCTCCAAGTTGCCGAAGGCCCCGAGCATCCCGAGCACCGTCCCGAACAGCCCGAGCATCGGCGCGGTCTTGATGCACGTCGCGATCCAGGCGACGCGGTTGTCCAGGTCGGCCAGCACGTCGCGCTGGAAACGTTCCATGACGAACTGGCGAACCTTGGCGTATCCCAGATCGCGGTTCAGCAGAGCCAGCTGGACCATCGTCGGCAGGGCTTTGTCATTGCCTTCGCAGAACTCCTGCACTTCGTCGAAGTTGCCCGCGGCCAACGCCGGCTCGATCGACTCGAGAAACTCCTCTTGCTGCAGTTCGCTCTTGAAGCGTTTGTTGTTGACGCGGGAAACGACCAAGATCGCGCAGTACAGGCCCCACAGGCCGACGGCCGTGATGAAGACATAGTCGAGCGAGCCGACGATGTCGTAAAAGCCTGTTTTGGCGATGATTGGAGTGAAAACCATAGGCCGGTGCCTCTGCTACTACGGGCAAGTGATGCTGTCGAGTGGAAAGGTTGTGATGGTCGGATTTGCGGAGCGTGAACTACTTGCCGACGGCCCGCAAACGCTGCTCGAGGACGACCCATTCGAAACCGGAGCTGGTCGGCTGGCATTCGAAAACGGTCTTGGCAAACTCCTTGGCGCTGACGCGGCGGTTGTGTTGCTTGAAGGCGTATTGCAGTTCGAGTCGGGCGAGCTGGTCCTCGAGTTCGGGCGTCAAGAACTTGATGATTTGGCGTCCGTTGGTGTTGACGCCCGCGCTGCGCATCAGCTGGGCATCGTATTGCTGGAGCGGACCGTCTTGCCGCCAGAGGAAATAGAGTCGCTTTTCGGCATCGCCGTCGCCTTGGCGGCGTTTGGGCGTGCCGGACAGGTCGGAGACGTAATCGACTTTGGCGACGTTGCCGCCGATGGCTCCCAGTTCGATCTTGAAGAAGTCGAGCTGGGCGGCGTAGGCCTTGATGTTTCGAGCGGTGAACTTCAGTTCCCAGCGTTCGGCCCGCGAAATAATGTTGCTGCCCTCGCCCAGCGGCCCAGGTGGCCGCGAGTCCCCCTGGCCACTACCGCGCGAGGCGTCGATCGCCGACGATTCGACCGTATCGAGCGAGGCGGCGATCGAGGTCACCGCGTCGGTGACCGCCTCGAGGGTCTGTTCCAGCGACGGTTCGGTGAGTTCTTCGACCTCTTCCTGGCCCGGCGGCGCGAAGTCGCGGGCAAAGCCGGCGGCGTGGTCGCCGCGCCCCGCGGCCTGCTCGTCCTCGGGCTCGAGCAAAATCGCATCGGGCGAGGCCAGTTCCAGGCGGGACAGAAAAATCGCTCCCATGACGGCCACGGCCAGACCGACGACGATCACCAACGCCATGAGCATGCTCGAAACGCGATCGACAGCATGCGTGCGCAGGGCCGCGAAATTCCGTGGCGGCTCGACTGGCGTGGTGGACATGAACGCACAACTCCCGGCGGAGATGACTGGCAAACGAGACCAAACGGGGGAAAGCTTCCTGAAGGACAAGACCCTTTTAGATTAATGCCTTTGCGTTCCTGGCACAAAGGCGATGGTCAGAATTTGCCAAGAAACGGCAGAGGCTCAGAAACGGCAGAGGCTCAGGCGAAGTTCGAAAATCGCCGAGACTACTTCCCTGCGCAAGCCACGCCTATAATCGGGGTGGCTGTCCGCCGGTGGTGCACGGAGCGTTGCACTGGTGGCGAGCCGGAGCCAAACTTCTTTCGGGTTGGGATTCCGCGTGGCAAAGCCCATCATAGCGTGGCTGAAAACGTTGGCGTGGCACGACAAGCACGCGCGGGGGACGCTCTCCGTGTTGGCCAGCTGTGTCGTGCACACCGCGCTCTTTATCGGCCTGGCGACGATCTACATCGCTGCGCGCGAGGAAACGCACAGCGTCGTCTTGCAGGCGGCCCTCGACGGCGCCGACGACGTCTCGCTGGAATTCGCCGAAGTACCGAACATCGAACCGCCGGCAGCCGGCGAATTGCCATCGTCGATCACGCCGCCCGAGGCCAAGGAGCTCGACCTGAACGTCAATGCCCGCTTGGCCCAGAGCCAAGCGAGCGTCAACGCGACTTTGACCTCCGCGCTGGCCTCGGCCAGCAAGCAACTGACCTCCTCTGGCGGCGTGGGCGATAGCGGCGGCGGAGCAGCCGGCGCAGGCATCGGCGAATCTCTTTCGAAGCTGGGCGCCAACTTCTTTGGCTCGTACGCCCAGGGCGAGCGATTCGTCTTCGTGCTCGACAGTTCGCGGAGCATGGCGGGCGATCGCTGGATTTATGCCTGCCAGGAACTGATGGACAGCGTGAATCGGCTCGAACCCAATCAGCACTTCTACGTCATTTGTTTCGATGACAAAACAACTTGCATGTTCAATTCCCCAGCGTCCAAGGCCAAGTTCTATCAGAACGACGAAGCCACGCGTTTGCGGTTGAAGCGTTGGTTGAAGAGCAAGCGGCTCGGACCAGGCACCTTGCCGGCCACCGCCATGGCGATGGCCCTGAAGATGCATCCCGACGCCATCTTTCTCTTGTCCGACGGAGAGATCCGCGACGATACGTTGTTCGTCCTGCGGCAGTTGAACGGATTCTCGACCGAACAGCGGCAAGTGCCGATCCACACCGTGCACTTGATGAGCCTGGAAGGGCGGCAGACGCTGCAGTTGATCGCCACCGAAAACGCCGGCACCTTCACCCCCGTCCAAGGCGGCCGAAGTTTCTAAGTAGGACAGCCGTCTCGGCTGTCACCCCCTTCTTAGCTCTCGCAACTCGCTTCGGTCAAAACACAACCTCGCCTGCCCCTCACCCCCCAACCCCCTCTCCCCGAAGCGGGGCGAGGGGGAGACAGTTCTCATTGGCGCGCACGCGGTTCCCCCTATTTTCACAACCTGTCAGCGAGGGTGATGCTCGCGCGCGAGACCCGCTTCTATGCAGACTCCATCCTCTTCATAACCCGAACGCGTCAGCGAGGGCGATGCTCACACGCGCGCGACCCGCTTCTTCGCACGCTCGTAACCTGAACGCGTCAGCGAGGGTGATGATCCCAGCGGACTGGAGCCGCAAATACTCTTCCTTGCAGGCAAAAAAATAACCGTCAAGCAACCACAGGGATCACTTGACGGTCAATTTCGAAGCTTCCAACCGGTGGCGGCAAAAAGCGGAGCCGCTGCGAGACTGGCGAAGACCGAGCGTGCTACAGCACTAGCTACTATTGATCTTGGCCAACGCGATTAATTGGTCCCTCTGCCGGAATGACGGTTGGAAGTTCATTTTTGCGGGCTCATCAATAACCCACGCATCAATCATAGGCCAGCCGTGGCTGACAGCAAGCTTAATCGACCACTCGCCCTCTGCTTCGTGCACTTTTTTACGCAAAATTCATCGCTGTCCCGTGAGACAATTACCGCGCAATTAAATTGCCTCGGATGTCCCCGCGGCCAGCTCACTTTGCAGAGCTCTGGCCAGGCGGTCGATGTCGCGGGTGGTGTTGTACAAATGGCACGAAACGCGCACCAGGTAGCGGCCTGCGAAATGCATGATCGGTACCTCGATGCGATAGCGCTGCCACAGCCGAGCCTGCAAGCGGCTGTGATCGCCCTCGGGTAACCACACCGCCGCCATCCAGCCCATCCAACGCCGCGACTCGGGCGTCAGCGGCGGCGTGCGCAACATCTCGCTGAGCACCCGCCGAGCGTAACAGGCCAACGCGTAGTTGCGCTGATCCAGTCGCCGATGATCGAACCGCTCGAAAAATTTAATCGCAGCGCCGATCGCCATGTAAGGACTGTAGTCACGCGTGCCGATCCACGTCAGTTCGTCGGTCCAGTCGTGCGGTTGCCCAGGCGGTAATCTGCCCCAACTGATGCGCAGCGGTTGGATCTGCTCGATCCAGCGAGAGTGCACGTACACGCAGCCGCTGCCCAGCGGCGCGCACAGCCACTTGTGACAACTGGCCGTGTAGAAGTCGCAATCCAGTTGTACCAGATCGATCTTTTCTTGCAGCAGCGCGTGCGGGCCGTCGACGCAGCTAGCTACCCCGCGCAGGCGGAGCAGGCGGCAGATGTCAGCCACCGGGAGGATCACGGCGGTCGGCGAAGTGATGTGGCTGAAGACGACGATCCGCGTCCGCTCCGTCAGCGCCGCTTCGATCGCCTGCACAATTTTTGCCGGATCGTCGAACGGCATCGGCAAGCTGACATACTTGACCTGTGCCGCCGACCGTTCTGCTCGCCGCTCCCAGATGCGTTTAACCGCCCCATATTCATGATCGGTCAGCAGCACCTCGTCGCCGCTAGCGAGCGGAAACCAGGCAGCGATTTCGTTCATGGCGATCGTCGCGTTTTCGCACAGGGCCAGGCACTCCCGCGGCGCGCCGAGCCACTCGGCCAGCCGATCGCGGCTGCGCTGCCAGGCCGGTTCGGTTTCGCGAGCCAGCACGTCCATCGGCTCGGCCATGCAGCGCTCTTGCCAGAGGCGCTGCACGCGCTGAACCGCTGTCGGCACCGCTCCGAAGGAACCATGATTGAGATAGCACACACCCGGGCGAAAACGCCACAAACGGAACAGCGTCCGATGATGCATGGCGTCGACCGGCCGACTGATCTTCAAACGCAATGCCTGAGCCCACGTGCCGAGCCAGGCGAAGTGCCCCCAAGCGTTCATCAACGCGTGAAAAATACTCGGCCCAGCCAGCAAGACGGCTGCCGTCACGACCAACTCACCCATTAACTGCTGCATCCACATCGAGAGGCGCAGGCCGCCTGCTGAGGTTTGTAACACACCTTGGAGTTCGCGAACCAGATAAAAGAGGCCGACCATCGCCATGGCAACCAGCCAGACCAGATAAGGTTGGTCGCGGCGATGTCTGGCGATCGATTCGCCGGCTAGATAGACCAGCGTCGCCACCACGACCGCAACCACAATCTCCGGCCGGACCTCCAACTGCCGCACGACGAAGATGCCTAGCGCGGTAACCGTGGTGATGCGAAACAGATCGGCCAGTTGCGGTTGCTCGTGCCGAAACAGACGCTCGATCATCCGCGCCGCGACCAGGACCGGCATCGCCCAGAACACGAAGACCACGAACCAGGTCAACTGCTCTCCCAGCCGCACGATGCTGACTTGAACCTCGCTCGACCAGATCACCAGCGCGGCGAGTGCAATCGGCGCGGTGACCGCCAGGACTTCGACCAAAGCCCCTTTCTGCATATCGATCGTGGACCGCAGCCAATACAGGATGATGCAGGCCAGCGGTACGAAGGCGAACCAGGTATGATCAACCATCCAACAATCCCACCAACAACTTGGCCGCCGAGTTGTAACCGAGCGTCGTCGGCTTGCCGTCTATCTCAATGCTGACCGTTTCTGCCAACGGGCTGTTGCCGATCAATCGTCCGCTGGTTCCGATCGTCATCCCGACTTCGCTCAAGTACCGCAAGAAATCGGAACTCTGGTCGAGGACCCGCTCGAGCCGAAAGTTCGTCGAGGTCGCACACTCGTGCAGCGGCGTTTGCGGTGTCACGGCCAGCGAGCCGTCGCTGCGCGGTATCGGGTCGCCATGCGGATCCATCTGCGGAAATCCGAGGAATTCATCCATGCGGTCGACCAGCAGGTCGCTGACGGCGTGCTCCATGTGCTCGGCCTCTTCGTGCACTTCGTCCCAGGTCAGATCGAGAGTGCGCTGCAGAAACAATTCGATCAGCCGATGACGCCGAAGCACGCGCAAGGCCAGCGTGGCTCCTTTGGCTGTCAGCTTCACTCCTTCATACGGTTTGTGGTCGGCCAAGCCCGTTTCGTGGAGCGTTTTGAGCATGCTGGTGACACTGCTGGGCGAGACGCGCAGGTTCGTGGCCAGAGCGCCGGTCGAAGCCGAATCGACTCCTTCGGCGCTGGTCAGCTGGTAGATGGCTTTGACGTAATTCTCGATCGTCAAACTGGGCATGTTCTCAAAGGCGCTGTGCAGTCGCCGCTTGTCAGGTCATGACGAAAACCCCATGATACTCGACTTGGCCGTTTCGTATTCCCCGGGTCGCACCTCTATGATTTCTGCTGATGGACTAAATCGCGCGGCGTTGGCCGTTTGCAAACGAGTCGAAGCTCGGGCGATGGAACTGGGCGTTCAATGCCACCAGCTACCCTGCGGTGCGCATGTGCTCGACTTCGGTGTTGCCGCTGCGGGTGGCCTGGCGGCGGGACTCGAACTGGCGCGAGTCGCCCTGGCCGACCGCGCCGAAGTGGCGCTGGTGGCAGGCGATCGCCAGGTGTCGGCCGGACCATGGATCCAAGTCAGCTCCGACCGGCCGGTCGAAGCGTGCATGTTTGCACAGTATGCCGGTTGGCCCGTCAAACACGACAAGTTCTTTGCCATGGGCTCGGGTCCAATGCGGTCGCGCCGCGGTCGCGAAGAGTTGCTCGAACATTTGGCGGCTCGGGATGCGGACGCCTTGGCCGTCGGCACGCTCGAGTGCGATCGGTTGCCCGACTGCGCGGTGGCTGAGAGCATGGCCGCAGAGTGCTCGGTCGCGACTAAGGATTTGTGGCTGGCCGTGGCGCCGACCAGCAGCCTGGCTGGCTGTGTGCAAGTCGTCGCGCGAAGCGTCGAAACCAGTTTGCACAAGTTGCACGAGTTGGGTTTTGATCTCGCTTGCGTCCAGAGCGCCTATGGCTTGGCGCCGGTCTCTCCACCGACCCCCGACATGGCGCATGGCATCGGTCGGACCAACGACGCCATCCTCTACGGTGGGCTAGTTACGCTGTGGGTCGATGCGGACGACGAGCAAATCGAGCACATCGGTCCCAAGCTGCCGAGCAATTCCTCGTGCGACTTCGGGTTGCCGTTTGCAGAGATCTTCAAACGCTACGACTACGATTTCTATAAAGTCGATCCCGGTCTGTTCAGTCCGGCGGCGGTCACGATTGTCAATCTCAAGAGTGGTCGCGGCTGGACTTTCGGTGGACTGCGGGCGGATTTGATTGCGCGTTCGTTCGGCTTCTCGAGCCCGAGCTGAAGCGCTTGCTGCACCACCATCGCAACACGATTCGGCGCAACGGTTCATGAAAGACGCGAGTGGCAATCCGAGCCGTAGGCGGCGCTTGGGAATCTTGGGTTCTCCGCAGGGCGTTTACGTTCGGCAGTTGAGCCGCGCCGCCGAGCGCCGCCGGATCGACATGCAGGTGCTCTCCTTTGCCGAGCTGTCGGTCTCGCTCCGCGGTCCGTCGCATGCCGAGCTTTCCATCCTATCGCGCTTGGCCGAGAGCCTTGCCGAGGCCGCCGGAGATGACGGCGTTGATGCTGGTGTCGATCTGCTGTCGCTCGACGGATTGATCGTGCGCACGATGCCCTTGGGCTCGCTCGAACAGGTCATCTTCCGGATGGATGCCCTGCAGGCGCTCGAGCATGCGGGGGTGCCGATTGTCAATCCACCGCGAACGCTCGAGATCGCCATCGACAAGTGGCTGACGCTCGAGCGATTGTCACGAGTTGGCATCCCCGTCCCCGATACGATCGCGTGCCAAACTCGTGACGCGGCCATGGCGGCCTTCGAACAACTCGGTGGTGACGTGGTGGTCAAGCCGCTGTTCGGTGGAGAATGGCGGGGGATCGTCCGCGTGTCGGACGTCGACATGGCGTGGCGCGTCTTTGGCACGTTGCAGCAACTGGGCTGCGTCAGTTACGTGCAACAGTTCTTGCCGCATTTCGGCTACGATATACGCGTCCTCATCATCGGCGAACGACTGCTGAGCGTGAAGCGGCGCGCGGCCGCCGGCCTTTGGCGAACCAACCTTTCACAAGGCTCCCGCGCCGAACCGCACGAACTGACCGAGCGGGAAGAGCAGTTGGCCCGATCGGTGGCGCGGGTCAGCGGTGGAACGCTGCTGGGCGTCGATCTGCTCCCGACGCGAGATGGCCGGACAGTGGTTTTGGAAGTCAACGCAGTTCCCGGCTGGAATGGAACGTCCGCCGCTTTGGGCGTCGATGTCGCCGACCTGGTGATCGAGCACTTGGAAGATCTGCATGCCCAGCGACACTGAAGCTCTCGACGCACTGCGCACGCCGGCCAACGTGGCCGCTCGCCTGGCTCGGCAGGCTCTGCTGCAACCGAACCAGGTCGCCATCGCCGCGCCGCTGGGAGCGCATCATGCCGGCAAGCCGCGAGCCTACCGCCAGCTGACCTTTTCGCAGTTGGAATTGCATACCAGTTCGCTGGCGGCGGGTCTGCAAGGGATCGGCATCCAACCGGGCATGCGGATCGTTTTGATGGTGCGTTTCGGCATCGACTTTATCTCGCTGGTGTTTGCCCTGCTGAAGGCCGGCGCGGTCGTTGTGCTGGTCGATCCAGGAATGGGACGCAAGAACGTCATCGCCTGCCTCGAACAAACCGAGCCCGACGGATTTGTCGCCATACCCATGGCGCAGGCGGTCCGCATGCTGATGCCGCACCGCTTTCCCAAAGCAAAGTTCAATGTCACTGTCGGCCGACGCTTGGGGCTGCTGCCGTCGCCCACGTTCGCACAGCTGGAACGCACGCCGTCCGCCCTGTACGAGCCTCCGCCGATCGATCTGGAATCGCCCGCGGCCATTATCTTCACCACCGGCAGCACCGGTCCGCCCAAAGGGGTGCTCTACACGCATCGCACGTTTAACAGTCAGGTCGATCAACTGGTCGAACACTACGGCATCGCACCCGGCGGCATCGACTTGTCCGGGTTCCCCTTGTTCGGTTTGTTCAATGCGGTCATGGGCACGACGACGATCGTGCCCGATATGGACCCGACGCGACCGGCCGATGTCGACCCACCGCGGCTGCTCGACGCGATCGATCAATGGCAAGTCACTCAAGCCTTCGGTTCGCCCGCGCTGTGGACGGCGGTTGGACGGTACTGCGTCGAGCACGGTCGGCGAGTGCCGTCGCTGCGGCGAACATTCTCGGCCGGGGCGCCGGTCCCGCCGCCGGTGCTCGAGTCGATGCGGGCTGCCATGCATCCCGAAGGAGAAATGTTTACTCCCTACGGCGCGACCGAAGCGTTGCCGGTCGCCTCGATCGAGTCGCGAGAAGTGCTTGAAGAAACAGCCGCCAAGACGCGACAAGGTGCCGGCACGTGCGTTGGCCGCCGCTTTGCAGGTATCCAGTGGCGCGTCATCGCGATCGACGACCGCCCGCTGGGCACGCTCGATGAAACCCACTCCTTGCCACCAGGCGAGATCGGCGAATTGATGGTTTGCGGCGATGTGGTGACGACGCGTTATCTCACCCGCACCGACCAGAACGCCTTCCACAAGGTCAGCGACGGCCAGCGGATCTGGCATCGCATGGGAGACGTTGGCTATTTGGACGAACAAGATCGCTTCTGGTACTGCGGTCGCAAATCGCACCGCGTACGCACCCCGACCGGTTCTTTATTCACCGAGCCTTGCGAAGCGATTTTTAATACGCACCCGCACGTCTACCGCAGCGCGCTGGTCGGCGTCGGCGCTCCCGGCGAACAAGTACCGGTCATCATCATCGAGCCCTGGACGGAACATCGGCCGCGCGATTCGACCGCCTTGCATGGGCTGCTGACCGAACTGAAGGAACTGGGTCGCAGGCATGAACAAACCGCTTCGATCGCGCACATCCTCGTCCATCCCGGCCGGCTGCCGACCGACATTCGCCATAACTCCAAAATCTTTCGCGAACTGCTAGCCCCTTGGGCAGCCAAACAACTCGGAACGTCTTGATCATGGATCTCGGACTGAAAGACCACCTAGCCATTGTCGTCGGCGGTGCTCGCGGCATCGGTGCGGCGACGGTGGATGTACTGCTGAAGGAAGGCGTGAATATTGAGATCTGGGATTGCGCCCCGGACGGTGACGAATTGGCTCGCGCTCTGGAGGAGGCCCACGGTCGCACGGTCATCTTCCGCCGGCTGGACGTCGTCGATGCGGCAGCCTGTGCCGCGGCGGTTGCGGCGGCCCGGCAGGCATGGAAGCAGATCGACCATCTGGTCTTGGCGGCCGCCGTCGGCTCGGGCAAGTTTGGATTCCCTTTTACGAATCTCAAGCCCGAAGATTGGCGGCGGGTGATCGAGGTCAACGTGCTTGGAACGGCGAACGTCGCTCACGCGATCGCACCGGTCTTTATGGACCAGCGAAGCGGCACGCTGACGTTATTGGCGTCAGTCGCCGGCCAGATCGGTTCGCAAACCGATCCGCCCTACAGCGCGAGCAAAGCGGCCAATATCAATTTCATGCAGTGCATGGCCAAGGATCTGGCCGCGTACAACGTCCGCGTCAATGCGATCAACCCAGGCATGGTGAAGACTGATCTGAACCGTAGCGTTTGGCAAGCCTGGCATGACCAGCAGCCAGAGCAGTCGCGACTGTCATATCAACAGTGGGCAGGCGCCAAGGTGCAAAGCGTCATCCCGCTGCGACGCTGGCAAACGCCCGAGGACGTCGCAGCCTCCATCGCCTTCCTAATCAGTCCCAGAGCGCAGAACATCACTGGCCAGTGCATCAACGTCGATGGTGGCTTCGTGATGCACAGCTGAAAAGCTAACGACCGTAGCGGGCGCGGATGGCGGCCAAGCGGGCGGTCAT